>NZ_JABXWS010000099.1:0-64996 GCF_015594425.1 Novosphingobium sp. HR1a | reverse complement strand
CCCCGGCCGGAGTGACGCCCCGCAATTCGCAGCCAATTCACGCTGCCACGGCCTGTGGCAGATTGTCAAAGTAGGTCTGATCGGGCGGGCGCCCACCGAGGCTCGAGTGAGGTCTCCGGGCGTTATAGAAGCCCAGATATCGGCCGATCGCGTTGCGCGCTTCGCTGACCGAAGCGTAGGCGTGCAGGTAGACTTCTTCGTACTTCACCGAGCGCCACAGCCGCTCGACCACGACATTGTCGCGCCAGGCGCCGCGGCCGTCCATGCTAATCGCGATACCCTCGCGCCGGAGCACGCCGGTGAAGGCCTGGCTCGTGAATTGGCTCCCCTGATCTGTATTGAAAATCTCCGGCTTGCCATAGCGCGCCAGGGCTTCCTCGAGCGCTTCCACGCAGAAGTCGGCCTCCAGCGTGATCGAAATCCGATGGCTGAGAACCTTGCGGCTGAACCAGTCGACGATGGCTACGAGATAAACGAAGCCCCGCGCCATGGGGATGTAACTGATGTCTGTCGCCCAGACTTGATTGGGCCTTACGATCGGAAGCTTGCGCAGGAGATAGGGGTGGATCTTGTGCCCTGGCGCCGGCTTCGAGGTGCTGGGACGTCGATAGACCGCCTCGATCGCCATCTTCTTCATCAGGCTCGCGACATGGCAGCGGCCAATCTCGATACTTTCCTGGCGCAGGAAATCACGTAGCATTCGGCTTCCCGCGAACGGAAACTCCAGGTGCAACGCATCGATGCGCCGCATGATCGCGAGATTCTTCGACGAAACCGGCCGGGGCAGATAATAGACACTGCCCCGGCTGATCCCCAGTTCCTTCGCCTGACGCTTCACCGGTAAGGTGTGCGTTCGGTCAATCATCGCTTTGCGCTCGGCAACAGTCCTGCCTTGCCGAGCGCGCCTTCCAAAAAATCATTCGCCAACGTCAACTCGCCTATCTTGGCATGCAGCGTCTTCACGTCGACGGCGGGCTCGTCCGAGGACTTCTCCGACCCGAATACGCCGGCCGCTCCTTCGAGCAACTGCGTGCGCCACGTCGTGATCTGGTTGGGATGCAAGTCATAGTCCTGCGCCAGCTCTGCCAGCGTCTTCTCGCCCTTGATCGCGGCAAGTGCTACCTTCGCCTTGAATGCCGGGCTGTGGTTGCGCCGGGGTCGTCTGCTCATTCTCTGCTCCTGTCTCGCAGCCTTCCTGGCTGCTCTCAGGCAGAAAATCCAATTATCTCAGTGCGCAGATTCCCCAGGCCACCTCTGGGTCAGCCGGGCCAGCGATAATGCACACGTGCGGTGACCTCCTGAACCGGTGCTGTCAAATCGGCGCCGTGCGCCGGGTCCTGCACTGTGCCAGGATCGACGAAGCCGTAGAACACGCCCCTGGCGGCGGAACCGCCGCGCTGCTCAACGTCGCCAATGTTTTGCGCGGTGCCGGAAAGGACGATGCCCTTCTCGTACTCGCCGATGCCCAGCATCGCGGTGCGGGCCACGGCCCGGTCGCGCAGGACCGTGTCTTTGCGCAGGACGGTCAGGCCGCCCACGACGGCTTGGTCGCGGACCTCGGAGCGATCGAGCACCACGGCATGATCCTCGATCCGCGCACGGCCGGAGACCGTGCCCGAAACGACCCGGGCGTAAGGCCCGACGTAAGCGCTTTCGGAGACGGTGGCGCCGGGACCGACCCAGCCGCCGCCGTTTGTATGGCGATGCCCGCCCGCGATCGGCTCTGGGGCGCCGGGTTGATAGCGCTCGGGCATCGCGCCTTCGAACTGTGCCATCCATGGATAGCGGTAGATCGCGTACCAGGGCTGGTCCCAGCGGATCTGCTGCATCTGCGACGGGGTGGCCATGACCATGAGGAAGAGCCCGGTGTCGCCCTGCTGCAGGGCGATCGAGGCTTTGGCGCTGCTGCCGCGCTGCAGCGGGCTGTAGCGGCTCGCGCCATCGGCGCCGATGGCGACGAGGCCCCAGCGCCAGTCCGAGGCGGGCGGCGGCACGGACGCCGGTTCGTCGGCAAGCCCGGGCAGGGCAGCGGCGGCACTCGCCTGCTGGACGACGCCTCGGAACGACACCGTCACGCGGCCGGCGCCCACATCGGGATGCAGCTTGACCATGTTGTAGCCCCAGCGCTGCGGGGCCCACATTTCTGGCACGGCGAAGCGGCGCTTCGCCAGATCGATCGGATCGAGCACGGTCGTGGAGAGGATGCCCGGGCCGGTGTTCTGTTCGTACCCGCCGTAATCGCGGCGGAAGGCCGCGCCGCGCGTGCCGGGGTAGTCCCAGCCTGCGTTATGGAGTGCCCAGTCCCCGAAAGCGTCGTTAAGCTGCGCTTGTGACCACCCTAGGTGCCGTTCAAGTACACTGAACGGATCGGTCGACAGGTGTGCCGGATCGTCTGTTCCGGGGGCTTCGCGCCAGATGGCGTTGATCGCGTCGAAGCCGTGGCGGTCCTTGATATATTCGAGGAACTGCCAGTTGCAGTACCGCGTCCGGGTCGAGCCGTAGTAGAGATGCGGGTACTGCTTGAGCAGGACCGAGCAATGCGTATTGTCCTGGAATTCCGGCAGTTGCACGGTCATCCAGTTGGCGTGGCTCTCGAACAGCCAGCCGGTATAGGGCGAATCCATCAGGTGGCCGGTGGCGGCCTGGAGGGCGTGGGTCAGCTCGTGCGCCAGCCCGAAACGGTCCCGCAGCGCGCCCGGGCCGATCCACATACCCGGATGGCCGAGGGAATCCGCGCCTCCGGTCAGTCCGTAGTCGACGCCGATATAGGCATTGACCTTCAGCTTGCTGGTGGACCCGCAGTGCGGCTCGGGAAAGTGCAAGGTGCGGATGAAGTAGTCCCACACGTATTCGAGGTGCTTCACCGCCCCTTGCGCATCGGCGTCGGAGACCGTGCCCGGCCTCCAGTGCAGCGCGAAATGCGCGCTCTGCGTCTGGAGAGGCAGGGCGGAGTTCGCCGCGTCGGACGGGTCGGTCGCGGCGACGCTCCATGTTCCCGCCGCGCAGGCGGAACTGGCCGTTGGTGCCGGAGCTTCAGGCACCGGCACCGCGATCGCCGAGTTGGGAAGGGCGGCGAGCGCGAGTGTCGATGCCTGAAGCAGCGCTTTCATGTCAGCGCGGAGCCAGCGTGACGGTAGTTGCCGCAGCGCCCAGCGGGATCGCATAGCCACCCCGGTCCGCCGTGCCGGTGGAGGTCGCGTAAGTCCGGCCGCCGCTGGTCGTCGTCTCGAACAGCAGGCGCGCGGTTGGGGCAGTGGCGCTGGCGGGATCGAGCGTGAGCACGACCTTGCCGGACTTCGTATCGTAGGCCGCACTCTGGATACGGCCTGCCTCCAGCGTGATCCACAGGCCTGCGGGCGCCACGAACAGACGGCGGCGGGCGCCGTCCTTCGGAGTCAAGCTGACCTGTGCGCCCTTGTTCTCCAGATCGCCGCCGAAGCCCAGCCAGCCCAGTTGCGGGTCGTTGACGATGTAGCTCGCCGAGGTGATCGCGTGGCCGTAAAAGCCCATGCCGTAGTCGCCGGTGATGACGTCCCACTTCATCATGTCGGGCCAGGAATGGAACGCGGCCGAGCCGAAGCCTTCCTGGTCGATGTTGGTGATCCCGCCCATCATGCCGCCGTAGGCGACGCGCAGGAGGTGCAGGTCGGTGGGGTTCTGGCGATAGGCGTCGAACAGCGGGACGGCGTTCAGCGCCGAGCCGTAGTGGTGAATCTGCCGCTCGATGCGCGAGACTTTGCCGCCGTAGAGGAAGTCCCAGTAGCGGCGCGCATTGCCGTTGTAGCCCCAACTCGGGATCGTCGGGTCGTAGCCCAAGATCACTTCGCGCGTCACGTCAGCCTGTGGCTGATAGCCGAAGTAGCGCATCCACGCATAGACTTCGGGCTGGCCGGTAGAATCCCAGGCCATCTCGCTGCCGAACGGGAACTTGAGCGTGCGCCAGTGATCGGCGCGGCCTTTCATCAGCCCTTCCATCTCGGTGGCTTCGGCGGTCATCCCCTCGCGCTTGAGATCCTTCAGGATGTCGAGGAAGACGTCGCCTTCCATCTGGCCGAATTGCGCATAGTAAGGCGCATCGCGCATCATCGCGACGCTCGTGCGGTAGGCCCAGTCGAGGTAGAACTTCCAGTCATGCTGCTTCACCAGCCCCTGGTTGTCGCGCGCAAGGCGGTAGAGCACCCAGTGCCCGATCGCGACGTGGGGGTAGTTGTAGGACCGGCCGAGATCGTCGGAGTCCTTCTTCGACCACGCGGTCCAGCTTTTCCAGTTGATCTTCGGGTCGTAGTAGTCCGGGAATTCCTTGGGGTCGTAGTAGAAGATGCTCTTCTTCACCGCGCCTGCCTGCGGGCCGTCCGCGACCTGCAGGGTGCCCAGCACGGTCTCGTTGACCAGCCGTTCCAGCTTGGCGATTTCCTCGGCGTTCGGATTGTCGAGCTGCTTGATCGCGGCGGCGACCCACGAACCGGCGCCGCCTTCGTCGCTCATGCCCGAAACCCAGACGCGGCCGTCCTGCGTGAGGATCTTGTTGTCCTCACGGTCGTAGGACAGGATCGCGGGCGAGCGGTGGAAGGGATCGCCCTTGCCCTCAAACCACTGCTTCGTCGTGGTGAAGTGGCCGATGTCGGCCATCACGGTGTCGAGCGGTTTGGTGATGTAATAGCTGACGGTCTGCTTCTGGCCGTCCGCGTATGTCACCGTCAGGCGCGCCTGGCCCCAGCCGCTGGCCTTGATTCTGTAGCGCGCCCAGCCCTTACCGGCCTTGTCGGCGGTTGCCGTCAGAGCGCCGGTCGGCCAGGATTCAATGTTCGCCACTTTGCTCGGCGACTTGAGGAACAGGCTGGCGGTCTGGTCTGTCGGAACCACGTAGCCCGGGATGCCCACGGCGACGGGACGCTTCTGGGCGACGAGCGTATCCTCGATCGCGCGCACGCTGGGCGAAGTCACGAAGCGCAGGCCGATTGTGCGGCTCTCGCCTGGCGCGAGGGTGAAGCTGGTGGGGGCGTTCCACTGCTCGCCCGCTTTGGCCCATTCCTTTTCGGCGAAGCCCTTGCTGGCGACGGTCCAGTCGTAGAACCCTTCGGACACCTGCGAACGCGGGCTGCGGTCGGTGAAGATGTCACCCTTGGGCGCGGCACGCGCCTCCAGCACCGGACGGTAGGCTTCGAGCGGCGTACCCTTTTCGGGCAGTACCAGCAGCGCCGGACCTTGTCCGTTGAGGCGGGTGACCTGCAGATAGCCTGCGTCGCGGCCGATATAGGGATCGACGAAGCTCGCCTGCGCATGGGCCTGATCGAGATCGCGGTCGAGGATGATGTTGTCGAACACCATCGGCATGCCGAGGCCGCCGATCTCGACCGGCGCCTGGCTGGTGTTCACCAGAGTAAAGCGCATCGCCAGCACGCCGGCATCGTTCACCCAGCGACGCTCGACGCGCAGCGGCATGCCCGCGCCCATCGAGGCGGTAATGTCGGCAGCGGCGAGCACGCCATTGCCGCCCGCAAGCGCGGTGATCTGCTTGCGCGCATGGGCGGAGGAGAAGTCCTGCCAGTCCGATCCGGCGGTCTTCAGGCGTACGTGAATGTCGCCGATGTGGACGTAGCCGTCGCCCGCTCGTTCTGCCTCGCGGCTCGCAGGGACGAAGTCGAACGCTCCCTCGCCGGTGGGCGAGAGGTGCGTGAGCGTCTGAGTATCGGCGCGCAGGGCAAGGTCGAACGCGGGCGTCTGCAGCGCGTTCGTCTGGATCGGCGGGAAGACGGGCTTCGGCTTCTGCTCGCCTTCCTCGGCATGAGCGGAGACGGCGGGCAGCACGGCGGGAACGGCAGCCAGCATCAGCGCCACGAAGGGCAGGGGCTTCAGGAGATGCTTCATGATGTGTCCTCGCGTGGGATTACTGGGCATGAGATTACTGGCGGGCGAGCGGCTTGACCGGGCCGAGCGGCGGCGGGCTTTCGCCCAGCAGGTATTGGGTGAAATAGTCGCGCAGCTTCTTGAAGAAGAACGGCTGGTTGACCCGGTGCGTGGTGTTGGGCAGCACGACCATGTCGACGTCGCGCCCCGCGTCCATCAGCGCCTTGGCGAGCCGGAAGCTCTCGGTGATCGGCACATTGTCGTCGATGTCGCCGTGGATCAGCAGCAGGTGGCCCTTGAGCTGGCTTGCCACCGACATGTTGGAATTGCGCTCCCAGGTCGCCGTGTCCGGATTGCGCATGGAAACTTCGGGCCACCAGGTCTTGTCAAGCCGCAGGTCATGGTTGCCCGATGCCGAAACGCCGACCTTGAAGAAGTCCGGGCGCCGCAGCACGAAGCGCGCGGTGTCGTAGCCGCCCGCCGAACCGCCGAACACTCCCACGCGGGTGGTGTCCATGTAAGGATACTTCGCCGCCATCTGGCGGATCAGGGCGATGTGATCGTCGAGGCCGACTTCACCCAGGTTCTGGAAGGCGGGAAGGCGGAATGCCTGTCCGCGCCGCGACGTGCCGGTGCCGTCGATCATCACCACGATCGCGCCGATCTGCGCCAGACTGTTGCCGCCCACCCGCCGCGCGTCGCTCCAGGTAGCGGGCACGTCCGTGGTGGTGGGGCCGGTGTAGACGTTGTCGATCACCGGATAGCTGCGCTTGGGATCGAAGTTCGCCGGGCGCAGGATCATGGCGTAGATCGGCGTCTTGCCATCTGCTGCCAGACCCTTGAACGGTTCCGGCGCGGTATAGCCCTTGGCGCGCAGCCGGCTGTCGTCGGCCTTCGCCAGTTCCATGACGATGCGTCCGGTCTTCCCGTCGCGCAGCACCGCCCGGGTCGGCGAGGTGGGGCTGGACATCTGATCGACGATCCACGCGCCGTCCGGGGATACATGCGCATCGTGATCGAGCGGTTCGGGCGTCAGTTCGGTGAGCGCGCCGCCATTGAACGGTACTTTGTAGAGTGCGCGCCAGTAGGGATTGCGCTCCGCCTCGCGCCCCACGCCGGTGACGATCAGCGACGACTTGTCCTGCGCCACGTTGTCGACCGAGAGCACTTCCCACTGACCCTGCGTCAGCGCAGTGCCGCCATCGGGTGCATCGGGCCGTACGAGGTAGAGCTGGGCCCAGCCCGAGCGTTCGGAGATCGCCAGTTCGCCGCCCAGTTCCGGCGCGGGCATCAGTGCGCTGGAGGTGACCGTGACCACCGGCTTGACCACCTCATGCGCGACGATGCGAGCCTCGCCTGTCTTGGGATTGGCGGTGTAGACGGCCTGCTGCGCATAGCCGCGTTCGGTCCACTGCATGCGCGGCTTGCCGTCCACCCAGCCCATGTCGGGTGGCGAGGGGTAGAGGATCGATTCCGCCGGCATTTGGATCGGCACAATCCGCGCCTTGCCGGCTTTCATCGCCGCTTTCATGTCGATCAAGAAGCGGGTCGCCTGGGGGAGCTTCTCGCCTCCGGCCAGCGGATAGATGTAGGAGAAGCTGCGCGGGTAGAATTCGCCAGGAGGATTCTGCTGCGTGATCGAAAGCTTACGGACCTCGCGCGTGTCGAGGCGCCAACTGAGCAGGTAGCGGCTGTCGGGCGACCATTGCGCCGATACCGGCATCGCCGGTTCCTCGGTGCCTTCGCGCAGGATATCGGACAGTTCGGGAATGGAGCGGCCGTAAGGCTGCTCGCGCGTGCCGTCGGTGGTCAGCGCCACTTCGCGCCCGCTGGCGACGTCCACGGCGATCAGGTTGAAAGCGCGTGCGATGATCCGGGTCTTGCCGTCGGGAGAGAGAAGGTCGAGTTCGCGGTGGCCCACCTTCTCGATTTCGGCGGCTTTGCCTGCGGCGTCGATGCTCCACAAGGCCCCGTCGAAGGCGCGCAGCTTCAGGGTGTCCTTCGCGGGATCGTACTCGACTTCGGTAATCCGCGCCGCGTCAAGAGACACCGTTTCCCCCTTCGCGGCAGACAGCGCGGCAAGCAGGCTCGCGGTCGTGGCGACTTCCCGCTCCTTGCGTGTTGAAAGGTCGAGCAAGCGGTAGTGCTGATCGAGGCGGTTGCCGGTGCGGTAGAACAAGCCGCCATCAACGAAGCGCGGTGCGATGTCGGCGTTGTCGATGAGGTCGCTAAGCGCATTGCCGAAGAACGCATCTGCGGTCGCATAACGCTGGGCGATACTGACAGGAGCTTGCGTCACGGATGCCGTAGGTCTGGCTTGAGCGGCGGCCGGTGCACAGGCGCATGCCAGCGCAACAAGGCTGATCGATCGGGACATGCAGGAAAGAGAAATGCTCACAGCTGAGGCCCGTCGTCTATTTGGAAGTGCAGGTCGTTCATGAAGGGAGGTCATGCATGCGTCAAGAACATTATACGATATATGATCCGATCTTTTCCGCCTTTCCTTGCCGCTGATGCGTGTTACACGGATGCGGTAATTAAGGAACGCGTACAGGATGGCAGAGAGGGTTACGGGAGAGGAAACGGCGGCGCTGCCGTTGCCTAGCGGGCGGTTGCACCATGTCGTGGCTCAGCGGCTGGCGACGCAGATCGTCAGTGGCGAAGCCATTCCCGGTCAGGTCTTTCCGGCCGAAGTCGAACATGCCGAGATGCTGGGCGTGTCGCGCTCCGTGCTGCGCGAGGCGTTCCGCATGCTCACCGCCAAGGGTCTGGTCAGCAGCAGGCCCAAGGCGGGCACGCGGATCAATGAACGCCGCAAGTGGAACCTGCTCGATCCCGACGTGCTCGGCTGGCAGATACAGTGCGGCGCCAACGACGAATTCCTGCGCGACCTGTTCGAACTGCGTCTTGTGGTTGAACCCCAGGCGGCGGAAATGGCCGCCATGCGCCGCGATGAGGGGCAACTGGTCGACATGGCCAATGCGCTCGACGCGATGGAGCGCTTCACCCTGTCTACGCCCAAGGGCCGCGCCGCCGATATCCGCTTCCATGAACTGCTGATGGAGGCGACCCGCAACGAGATGCTGCTGGCCCTGTCCAACTCGATCTCCACCGCGATCGCCTCCACAACGGCGATCAAGCAGGCGCTCGACGGATCGCCGCGCAATGCCATGCCCGAGCATCGCGCGCTTTACACCCAGATCGCCGAGGCGAATCCGAAGCAGGCGCGCAAGGCCATGATCGCCTTGATAGAACTGGCCCATGCCGACACCCGGATCGCGCTTCGCCGCTGAGTTCCCGCTACCGTCTCCAACAGCACGACCGAAGCGGGGTTGACTCTCCCTGCCTGCCTTCTATCAATAACGTATACGATATTCGATAGGAGTTATGAGGGCATGAAAGCCAATCGGCGCGAATGGATGGCGGGTGTGGCGGCGCTGGCGATCTGCTCGGTTCCCCTGAAGGGCTTTGCGGCCATCGTCGCGCCCAAGGTTCCGCTGCGCGCGAAGCCCCTGCCGCTCACCGACGTGCGGCTGCGCCCGTCCCCCTTCGCGACGGCGGTCGAGGTGAACATCGACTACCTGATGTCGCTCAGCCCCGACCGTTTTCTGCACAACTTCCGGAAGTATGCAGGTCTCGAGCCCAAGGCGCCGATCTACGGCGGCTGGGAATCAGACACGATCGCCGGTCACACTCTCGGCCACTACATGACCGCGCTGGTGCTCGGCTGGCAGCAGACCGGCAACCCCGAATGCCGCCGCCGTGCGGACTACATCGTCGACGAACTGGCGCTGTACCAGTCGAAGCGCAGCGATGGCTACATCGGCGCGCTGGGCCGCAAGACCAAGGACGGCAAGATCGTCGATGGCGAGGCGATCTTCCCCGAAGTGATGAAGGGGCAGATCAAGTCGGGTGGGTTCGACCTCAATGGTTCGTGGTCGCCGCTCTACACCGTGCACAAGTACTTCGCGGGGCTGCTCGACGTTCACGCGGCCTGGGGCAATGCTCGTGCGCTCGAAGTGGTGATCGGCCTTGGCGGGTATTTCGAGAAGGTCTTCGCCGCGCTCGACGATGCGCAGATGCAGGAACTGCTGGGCTGCGAATATGGCGGCCTCAACGAAAGCTACGCCGAACTCTACGCCCAGACCGGCGACTTGCGCTGGCTCAAGGTAGCGGAGCGCATCTTCGACAACCGGGTGCTCGCCCCGCTGGTGGCGCAGGAGGACAAGCTTGCCAACTTCCACGCCAATACGCAGGTGCCCAAGCTGATCGGCCTTGGCCGCATTCACGAACTGACCGGCAAGGAAGACCCGGGCCGCGCCGCGCGCTTCTTCTGGGAACGGGTGACGCAGCACCACAGCTACGTCATCGGCGGCAATGCGGACCGCGAATATTTCTTCGAGCCGGACACCGTGGCGCTGCACCTCACGGAATCGACCTGCGAGCACTGCAACACCTACAACATGCTCAAGTTGACGCGCCAGCTCTATGGGTGGCAGCCGGACGGCGCGTTGTTCGACTATTACGAGCGCGCGCATCTGAACCATGTGCTTTCGGCGCAGAACCCGGCGACGGGCGGCTTCACGTACATGACGCCGATGATGAGCGGCGCCGCGCGCGGGTATTCGGGGCCGGGCGAAGAGGCGTTCTGGTGCTGCGTCGGCTCCGGCATGGAAAGCCATGCCAAGCACGGCGATTCCATCTTCTGGGAAGGCGGCGATACACTGTTCGTCAACCTCTACATCCCCGCCAGCATGGAGTGGAAGGCCAAGGGCGTCGCCGCGACGATCGACACCGAATATCCCTTCAAGCCGGGCATCCGCTTCACGCTCGACGCGGTGAAGCAGGGCAAGTTCCGGGTGGCGCTGCGCATTCCGGCATGGACGGGCGGCAAGGCCACGATCACCGTCAACGGCTCGCCCGTCTCCGCCAGCGCCACCAATGGCTATGCCTTCATCGACCGGCGCTGGAAGAAGGGCGATGTCATCGCGCTCGACCTGCCGCTGGAACTGCGTCTGGAGGCTGCCGCCGGTTCGGACGATGTCGTCGCTGTGGTGCGCGGCCCGATGGTGCTTGCTGCCGATCTCGGCCCGACCGAGACCGAATGGACCGGCGTGGAACCGGCCATGGTCGGAGAGAACCCGCTGGCGGCCTTCACGCCGATGGTTTCGGATCGCCCGCGTTTCCAGACAACCGGCATCATCCGTCCGGGCAACCTGAATTTCGTGCCGTTCTACAGCCAGTACGAGCGTCGCAGCGCGGTCTATTTCAAGCGCTTCTCTGAAAGCGGCTGGAAGACCGAGGAAGCCGCGTTCCTGGCCGAGCAGGCGCGTCAGAAGGATATTGCCGCCCGCTCGATCGACATCATGCACCTTGGCGAGATGCAGCCCGAGCGTGACCACAACCTCACCTCGGAACTCTCGTACCCGGCCTCATACCGGGGCCGCAACGGGCGCGACGCGCGCTCGGGCGGGTACTTCGAGTTCACCATGAAGGTGAAGCCGGGCCCGCTGTTGCTGCAGGCCAGCTACTGGGGCAGCGAGCGGTCGCGTACGTTCGACATCATCGTCGATGATGTGAAGATCGCGACGCAGAAGCTGGACAACGACCGTCCGGGCAAGTTCTTCGACGTCGATTATCCGCTGCCCGAGGCGCTGACCAAGGGCAAGAGCAGCGTCAAGGTACGCTTCGTGCCTGCCGACCGCAGTTCCGCCGGGCCGGTCTTCGGCGTGCGCCTGTTCACCGCGAAGGCCGGCACCGCACAGTGAGCGACGCCGACCAGATTGCCCTGACGCTGGCGGAAGCCGACGACCTTGCCCGCACGGTACTGCAGGCATGGGGGTTGGCGCCGGACCATGCCGCCGCCGTGGCGCAGACGATGGTTTCGGGCGAGCGCGACGGATGCACCTCGCACGGGCTCTATCGCCTGCTGGTGGCGGCCAACTCGGTGGAGCGCGGCGTCGTCGTGCCCGATGCCGTGCCGGAAGTGAGCGAGCCCGCCGCTGCGCTGGTGCGGGTGGATGGGAAGGGCGGTTTCGCCCAGCTTCCCTTCGCGCAAGGCATGCCGCTGCTGGTGGAGAAGGCGAAGCGTTACGGCATTGCCGCCATGGCGCTCAACAACGTGGTGCACTTTGCCGCGCTCTGGCCCGAGGTCGAGGCGCTGGCGGAGCAGGGGCTGGTCGCGCTGGCATTCACCCCCAGTCATGCCTGGGTGGCGCCGGAAGGCGGCACGAAGCCGGTCTTCGGCACCAACCCCATCGCGTTCGGCTGGCCGCGCCCGGATAAGGCTCCGTTCGTGTTCGACTTCGCGACGAGCGCGGTGGCGCGCGGCGAGATCGAACTGCACCGCCGCGCGGAGAAGGCGATTCCGGCGGACTGGGGTTATGACGCCGAGGGCAACCCTTCGACCGACGCGAAGGCGGTGCTGGACGGCGCCATGCGCACGTTCGGCGCGCACAAGGGATCGGCGCTGGCGGCGCTGGTCGAACTCGTCGCGGGGCCGCTGATCGGCGACATGACCAGTGCGGAATCGCTGGCGGCCGATGAGGGGCGCGGCGGCTCTCCGCTGGGCGGCGAACTGATCGTCGTGATCGATCCGGCAGGCTTCCTCGGCGCCGGAGTGCAGGACCACCTGCGCCGGGCCGAGGCGATGTTCACCGCGATCGAAGCGCAGGGCGCACGCCTTCCCGGATCGCGCCGCTTGCTTGCGCGGGCGCGATCGGACGCGGAAGGGCTGCGCATTCCGGCGCAGCTTCATCAGGATATTCTGGAAGTTCTCGAAAGGGGAAATGACGTGAACGGAACGGTCGCACGGACCATGCTCATGGCCGGGGCCGCCCTTGCGGCAGTGCCTGCGGCCTTCGTCGCCGCGCCCGCAGTGGCGAAAGTCGAGGCGTCGGTGAAGGAAAGCGGCGCGGACAAGGCCTTCGAAGCGATCTACATGGCCGAATACGAATGGCGCCAAAAGCAGTTCGGCCCCTGCGAGGATACGCCGAAGGATGCGAAGATTGCACTGCCCGACGTCGGGCCGGAGGCGCAGGCGCAACGGCTGGCATGCTGGGAGAAGGTCGAGAAGCAGCTTTCCGCAATCCGGCAGGACCGGCTCTCTCCCGCCAACCGCATCAACTTCGCGGTTTACAAGGGCCAGATCGACGCGCTGCTCGCATCGCAGCAGTATCGTGACTACGAGAAGCCCTTCAACGCCGACACCAGCTTCTGGGGCGACCTTGCCGACTGGGCCCGCAATCCGCTGAAGGACAAGGCCGCAGCGGACGACTATCTGGAAATGCTGCGCGGCATTCCTCGCTATTACGACCAGCAGATCATCAACATGCGCGCAGGGCTCGCGCGCGGTTTCTCCGCCCCGCAGGTCACGCTCACCGGGCGTGATAAGGGTATCGAACTGGTGGTGCAGGCGAAGACGGCGGAAGCCTCACCGTTCTACGAACCGTTCGTACGCCTGCCCTCGACCATCCCGGCGGATGAGCAGGAAAAGCTGCGCGCCGAAGCCCGCAAGGCGATCACCGAAGGCGTCGTTCCGGCCCATGCCAAGCTGCTCGCCTTCATGCGCGGCGAGTACGAGATCGGCGCGCGCAAGTCGCTGGCCGCTTATGCCCTCCCCGATGGCGAGGCGTACTATCGCTCGAAGATCCGCGAGTTCGTCACGCTCGACAAGAGCCCGGAGGAGATCCACCAGATCGGCCTTTCCGAGATGGCGCGCATCCGCACGCAGATGAACGAGGTGATGAAACAGGTCGCGTTCAAGGGCGACCTCAAGGCGTTCCTGCACTTCCTGCGCACCGACCCGCAGTTCTATCCAAAGACCCCGAACGAGTTGCTCTATCGCGCCGCATGGATCGCCAAGACCTTCGACGGCAAGGCGGACCAGTTCTTCGGACGCATGCCGCGCAGCCGCTTCGCCATCAAGCCGGTGCCGGACGACATTGCGCCGTTCTATACCGGTGGACGCGGCGGTCCGGGGATCTATTCGGTCAACACCTACGACCTGCCTTCACGCCCGTTCTACTCGCAGATCGCGCTGACCCTGCACGAAAGCGCGCCGGGCCACGCCTGGCAGATGCCGCTTGCCGCGGAGAACCTCGACCTGCCCGCCTTCCGCCGTGATACCTACCTTCCCGCTTATGGCGAGGGATGGGCGCTCTACTGCGAGGCGCTGGGCGAGGACATGGACATGTACGAGACGCCGTACGACCGGTTCGGCATGCTCAGCTATCAGGCCTGGCGCGCCTCGCGCCTCGTCGTCGATACAGGCATCCATGCGATGGGCTGGTCGCGCGAGCAGGCGCAGGCGTACCTGCGCGACAACACTGCCCTGTCCGATCACGAGATCGAGACCGAGGTGGACCGCTACATCTCCTGGCCCGGACAGGCTTTGTCCTACTATATGGGGCAGCTCGCCTTCATCGACGGACGCCACAAGGCGGAGAAGGCGCTGGGACCGAAGTTCAACATCCGCGCCTTCCACGATGCGGTGCTGGAGCTGGGCGGCGTGCCGCTGCCGCTGATCGACCAGCGCGTCGACACGCTCATCAAGGACGGCGGCAAGGGGCCTTATCCGGATGAGGAATGATCGCCACCTGCACATCCTTGCCGCCAGTCTTGCCGCAACTGTGCTGACCGCTTCGGCCGGGGCGCAGGAGGTGCGCGAAATGACCGTGCCGGGAAATCCGATCCTTGCGGACGGGGACTACTATTCCACTGACCCGGCGCCCTTTGTGGCGGATGGCGCGCTGTGGATTCTTGCAGGGCGTGACGAAGCAGCACCGGACGTCAACGACTTCATCATGCCCGAGTGGCAGTTGCTGAAGACCGCCGATCCGGCCTCGGGCAAGTGGACGCATTATCCCGCGATCATCAAGCCGGAGAACGTCTTCGCCTGGGCCGAGCAGGCGCGCGCCTATGCGGGTCAGATCATTCAGGGGCCGGATAAGCGCTATTATCTGTACGCCCCGGTACTGGAAAAGACGAGCGATGCGCAGGACCGGTTCGCGATCGGCGTTGCAGTGGCCGACAGTCCCACCGGACCGTGGCGCGACGCGCATCCTGCAGGGCCGATCATCTCGCAGCGGGTGCCCGAGGCGAACGATATCCAGAACATCGATCCCACCGTCATGATCGACGACGACGGGCGGGTCTACATCTACTGGGGCACATTCGGAAAGCTGCGCGGCATGGAACTGGCGCGTGACATGGTTACGCCCAAAGGTGCGGAATGGAAGGTCGAGGGCGTGGACGGCTTCTTCGAGGCGCCGTGGATCATGAAGCGAAAGGGCACATATTATATGCTCTATGCGGGCAATAAAGCTGGTCCGGCATCGGACTGCACGCCTGCCGTCTACCATGCATGCATCGCTTACGGCACCGCACCTTCGCCGATGGGGCCATGGACGTATCGCGGCGTGATCCTGAGGCCGGTTTCTTCCACTACATCGCATTCCGGCGCGGTGGAATTCAAGGGGCAGTGGTATCTCGCCTACCATACGGCCGATGCGGCCGGCGGCGGGCATTTCCGCCGCAGCGTGGCGCTCGACCGTATGGAGTGGGACGATGGCGTGACGCCCGCCCGCATTCTCCCCGTCGTTCCGACCCGGCGCCTCCAGCCGCCCATCCTGCCCTCACGCAACGTCGCCCGCGCGGCATGGGCGACGGCCTCGAACGATCCGGTGCCGGTGCAATTCTGGATCAGGTCGCTGAACGACGGGATCGTCAAGGCGGCTCCGTTGCCGCCGGACATGTGGGGCAGTTGGACACCGGTCAATCCGCCACGCCAATGGATCGAATACCGCTGGGACGAGCCCGTGACGATCGACGGTTCGCGCATCCGCTTCTGGAACGATCAGCCTGCGGGTTCCGGCGTCGGCGTGGCGCCGCCGAAGGTCTGGCATCTCGAATATTGGAGCACTTCGGGCAAGGACGGCTGGAAGCCAGTGCGCGCTGTCGGGCGCTATGGTGTCGCCACTGACGACTGGCAGGATATCGCCTTCAAGCCCGTCACGACACGCTGCATGCGCGCTGTCATGGATGCCGCTACGGATGGGAAGACGTATGCGGCTCTGGCGGTGCAGGAGTGGGAAATGCTGGTACCCGCTGCACGGCCGGTGGTCGTTCGCGGCGAAGGGCCGCCACCGGTTCCCTGCAACTGATCGCACGCTGCGAGAGAGCCTTTTACACGAGGTTACATGGAAAGGCGCGGGTTCAAAGCCCGCGCCTTTTTTCATAATGCGCCACTGTCGCTTCGCTGCATATTTTGTCCGACTAAAAATTCATCAACCCGCAACAATCAGCTTGACTCGATTCAGATACCATAAGAAGTATACGATATAAGTTAAGGCGTCATTCCAAGGCGCCAGACATTTCAAACAGGGGGTTTGTCATGAGATTTCACGAAGCTTTGAAGTTCTCCACGGCGCTGTCGTCAGCCATGCTCGTGCTGGTGGGTGCGCCCGCCATTGCTCAGACAACAGATGCCGCAATTTCCGAAGGTGATGCGCCCAAGGCCGACATCGTCGTGACCGGCGTGCGCGGCAGCGTAGAGGCCGCGACCACCAACAAGAAGAACTCCAAGCAGATCGTAGATTCCGTCGTCGCCGAAGACGTCGGCAAGCTGCCTGACAACAACGTTCCCGAAGCGCTTGCGCGCGTTACCGGCGTCCAGATCGACCGTGCGCGCGGCCAGGGGCAGAGCGTCGTCATTCGCGGTCTGTCCGGCGCGCAGACGACCGTGAATGGCAACAACACCAACCTTGGCGACGGCCGCTCGCTCAACCTCTCCGACATTCCCGCCGAACTGCTCAAGCAGGTGGACGTCTACAAGACCCGCTCGGCGGATCAGGTCGAAGGCAGCATCGCCGGCGCCGTCAACGTCGAACTGCGCCGCCCGTTCGACATGAAGAAGGGCCTGACCGTCGCGGGCAGCATCCGCGGGTCCTACGATGATATCTCCAAGAAGGTCAGCCCTTACGGCAGCCTGCTGCTCGCCGACCGGTTCGAAACCGGCATCGGGGAAATCGGCGTTCTCGTGAACGCATCGATGACCAAGACCAACTACCGCGAGAACTTCATCGAGAGCGAATCGCCGTTCAAGGTCGCGACGACCGACGGCACTATCGTCATCCCCTACCGCGCCCAGTACGGCATCGAGCAGGGCAGCGTGAAGCGCCCGTCGATCAACGGCGTGCTGCAGTGGCGCGCCAGCGACAAGCTCGATTTCGTGATCGAGGGCAGCTACCTGGGGTCGCGTGAAAAGCGGTCGGTCGAACGCCTTTACGTGCAGGACATGCAGGTCGGCACGTACAGCGACCTCGTGCTGATGCCGGACGGCAAGACGGTGAAGTCGGTTACGCTCACCAATCCGAACGGTCTCGCGGCGGGCATCGACAGCCTGTACAACACGATCCACTCGAACCTCTACACGACCAATTTCGAGGCGCACTGGCGCTCCGATCGGGTGCAGATCAACAGCAGCGTTCAGTACAACTGGTCGAACGAGGGCAACTACTTCGTCGAATCGATCATCAAGCCGGGTGTGATCCACTCCGCCAGCGTCGATTTCGCGTCGAACCTTTACAGCAAGGGCGTGCCGTCGATCACCTTCAACGGTGTCGATCTCAACGACCTGTCGGCGTACGGCGTCGAGCGCTTCCAGGACAACCGTGGCGGCTCCAGGAACAAGGAGTTCGCCGCACAGACCGACCTGACGTTGACCGTCAGCGAGACCGGCTTCCTACGCAACCTGCAGGTCGGCGGCCGTTTCAACCAGCGCCGGACGAGCCGCTACTACGGCTACCGTGACGGCTTCCCGCGCGTAAACGGCGCCTATGCGCCGCTCAGCATGTTCCCCGGCTACGACGATGCGTCGATGGTCGGTCCCGACATCGGCGGTGCGACGACGCAGTGGTATCGTATCCCGGGCGCGGCGGTGCTCGCCAACATCGATGCCTACCGCGAACTGATCCAGCAGACAGACCCGGCGAACGCGACGCGTTTCTCCAGTATCTATCCGCCGAGCGACCAGGGGCAGACGTTCCGCTCCAACGAGAAGAACTTCGCCGCCTACGCCCAGATCAACTATGCGTTCGACATCGGAACCATCCCCGTCGATGGTCTTGCCGGCGTGCGCTACACCAACACCTGGGGTACTTCGCAGAGCTTCAACTACCGTCCCGGCAACGCGGCCAACGGCAATCAGGAGATCGTCGAGGAATCGCCGGGTTCGGGCAACTACTTCGACATCCTGCCGACCGTTTCGGCCGTGGTCCACTTCACGCCCAAGGCCCAGCTGCGCCTGTCGTACTCGACGAACGTGCAGCGCCCCGGCTTTTACGACATGCGCCCGTTCTACTCGCTCAACACGTCGTCGAACCCGCCGATCGTCTATGCGGGCAACCCCAAGCTCAAGGCCCAGCGCGAGCAGGCCTTCGACGTCAGCGCCGAGTACTACTTCGGCCGTGGCGGCCAGATCTCGCTGGCGGGCTACTACAAGAAGGCGACGGGCTTCCTGCTCTACAGCCGCGAGCAGGCATCGCGTGACGAGATGCTCTCCTACGGCATCAACCTCGACGATTACGCAGGCGCCTCGTTCGGCTACGTCGAGCAGCTGCGCAACGTCGGCGACGGCACTTTCGCAGGGCTGGAGGGCACGTTCCAGACCTTCTTCGACTTCGCGCCTGGCATCCTGCGCAACTTCGGCGTCAGCCTCAACGCCTCGCACATGATGAAGGCGCGGGTCGAATATGCTGCGGAGGAAAGCTTCCCCGGCGAGTTCGATTCCCCCAACACCTCGAAGTGGACCGCCAACGCCGCGCTGTTCTACGACACGCCCAGCTTCAGCGCCCGCGTCGCGTTCAATTATCGTTCGTCCTATCGTCTGGGTGTCTGGCTGGACAATGGCGACGCCACTTATTCGCCCTATAACGGCAGCACCTCCAAGCTCGATGCGGCGGTGAACTATACGCCGGTGCCGTTTATGACGCTCTCGGTCGAGGCGTCGAACATCCTGGGCAACGACGTGTTCCGCTATCACGGCAGCCAGGAACTGCTCCCGCTGGGCGTGCGTACTCTTGCGCGCACCGTGCAGGGCAGCATGCGCTTCCGCTTCTGATGACCCTCATGGCGCAAGACCTGTCCCTCACGCCATGACCCGAGAGCGACCGCGCCATTCCCATGGCGCGGTCGTTTTCAATTCTGCCTTCCCGTTATGCATTTCCGAAAGGATCACCGTGAAGAGACTGGCAAGTTCGCTCGCAATGGCCGGTGCTGTCGCTGTGCTGTTTGCGTTGACCTCGGGGGCTGCCGCGTCGGGTCGTGCAGCGCGAAAGCCTGAGAGGGCATCGCAATCCGCGCCGCGGCGGCCATGTGTGCTGCGTTCGAACTTGGCCGGCCCGACTGTACGTGATGATGGGCGAGTGTACTTTCGAGGGCAGCCCGATCCTCGTCGTTCCTACATCGCCGTTTTCAAGGGCGATGCCTGCCGCAAGCTGAATCCACTCGCGAGCCTGAGCGTTGAGCCAGGCGGCGATCTGGTTTGCGAAGGCGATCGGATTCGAGCAGTCATCAGCGCTTCGCAGATTCCGGGCCCCGCCTGCATCATCGATCATCTTGCCCCGTTCTCGGGCGATATCGACGATCCGGTGCCGGAAAATCTGCAGGAGTAATCTGCGTGCAGATGCGAAAAGGCCATTGCTCCGCCAGAAATAATATCGTATACGATATTTCAAGTTAACGCATAGCAGGACGAACATACATGGCAATCGGTTGGAAGGGTGTTTTCCCGGCAGTTACCACGCAGCTTCGCGCGGACCTGTCGATCGATCTGGCGGACACCCAGCGCGTCGTCGACGATCTCATCCGTGACGGTGTCACGGGCGTGATCGCGCTCGGCACCGTGGGTGAGAACAACTCGCTGGAATTCGAGGAAAAGGTCCAGGTTCTCTCGGCGATCGTCGAAGTCGTCGACGGGCGCGTGCCGGTCATCACCGGCTGCTCGGAATACGACACCCGCCGCGCGGCGCGTTATGCGCAGGCGGCCGAGAAGGTGGGCGCAGGCGGCCTGATGCTGCTGCCGCCGATGGTCTACGTGCCCAAGGCGCATGAACTGGTGAACCACTTCAAGGGCGTGGCGGACAGCACTGCGCTGCCGATCATGCTCTACAACAACCCGCCCGCTTACCGCACCGTCATCGACAAGGACGTGCTGGCGGCGCTGGTCGATGTGAAGAACATTGTCGCGGTCAAGGAATCCGCGCCCGACACCCGCCGCTTCACCGACTTCAAGAACGAGTTCGGCGATCGCTACGTCCTCTTCGCAGGGCTCGACGACGTGGCGCTGGAAGGGCTCTACCTCGGCGCGCAGGGCTGGGTCTCGGGCCTGACCAACGCCTTCCCGAAGGAATCGGTTGAGCTGGTCAACGCCTTCGAACGCGGCGACCATGCCAAGGCGCTCGAAATCTACCGCTGGTTCATGCCGCTCCTCCACCTTGACGCCGAACATGACCTCGTCCAGTCGATCAAGCTGGCCGAGGAAGTCATGGGTCGTGGTTCGGAACGCGTGCTGCCTCCGCGCTACGTGCTCGAGGGCGAGCGCCGCGCCGAAGTGATCGCGATGGTCGAGAAGGCCGCTGCGACCCGTCCGGACCTCACCCCCTCGGCGCCCGCCGCTCTGACGGCAGCCTGAAGGAGCATCGATGCGGCATACTTTCTTCTGCATCGACGGTCATACGGCAGGTAACCCCGTCCGCCTCGTGGCGGGCGGGGCGCCGCTGTTGAAGGGCGCCTCGATGTCCGAGCGGCGGCAGGATTTCCTGGCGCGTTTCGACTGGATCCGGACCGGCCTGTGCTTCGAGCCGCGCGGTCATGACATGATGTCGGGTGGGTTCCTCTATCCGCCGGTCGACCCCGCGAACGACATCGGTATCCTGTTCATCGAGACCAGCGGCTGCCTGCCGATGTGCGGCCACGGCACCATCGGCATCGTCACCTTCGGTCTCGAACATGGCCTGATCCAGCCTGCGGTGCCTGGCCGCCTGAAGGTGGAAGTGCCCGCCGGCACCATCGAGATCGCTTACGAAGTGGAAGGCGCAAAGGTCACTTCGGTGCGGATCACCAATGTCCCCGCCTATGTCGCCGCGCGCGGCATCGAAGTGGACGTGGAGGGCATTGGCCCGCTCTCCATCGACGTCTCCTATGGCGGCAACTACTACGCCATCGTCGAGCCGCAGGGCGCGTACACCGGCCTCGACGATCTGGGCGCGGCGCGTATCGTCGAACTCAGCGACCGCGTGCGCGAAGCGGTGCGTGCGAAGTTCGAGCCGGTCCATCCGCTCGACCCCACCATTCGCGGGGTCAGCCATGTCCTCTGGGCCGACAAGCCGAAGCATGACGGCGCGGACGGACGCAATGCGGTGTTCTACGGCGACAAGGCGATCGACCGCAGCCCCTGCGGCACCGGCACGTCGGCGCGGCTTGCGCATCTGGCGGGCAAGGGCGCGCTTTCGGTTGGCGACAGCTTCGTCCACGAAAGCTACATCTGCAGTCGCTTCATCGGCCGCGTGGAGCAGGCGGTGACGCTGGGCGATGAGCCTGCGATCATCCCCTCGATCGAGGGTTCGGCGGTGGCGACCGGCTTCAACACCATCTGGATCGACCGCGAAGACCCGTTCTGGGCGGGCTTCCAGGTCAAGTAACCCCCCCCCCCGACCGCCGGGCCGCGCACATGTGCGGCCCGGCGGCACTGTCTTCGTCGAAGAGGTCTGCCATGTCCCGCGCGCTACGCCGCCTGTCCCTGTCCGGCGTCCTTGCGGGCGTATTGCTTTGCACTCCGGCGCTCGCGGCGCCCACTCGCGAGCAGATCGATCGCTCGGTTGCGCTGCGCGAGGACTGGCAATACCTCACGCGCGAAATCGCCTGGCCTGCGCACTGGACGCCGGATTCCACCGCGTTCACGTATCGCAAGACCGTGGAGGGCGGGTTCGCGTTCGAGACGGTCGATGCCGCGACGCTGAAGAAGTCCCTCGCCTTCGATCACGAACGGCTCGCACGCGAACTGACGCGGGCGCTCGGCCGTCCGGTGCAGCCGCTGCGCCTGCCCTTCGCCGAGTTCGATTATGCCGGTGACCCGCAGGTCATCACCTTCTGGCTGGATGAGGAGGGCTGGCGCTGCACATTGGCGGACTACCGCTGCGAGGCACAGGTCAATGCCGGTCGCCCGCGCGGGTTCGGCGTGGTGCGCGACTTGTCGGTCCCGGCGGACAACCATCCGCGCCTGTCGCCCGATGGCAGCCGCGAGGCGTTCGTGGAGGGCGACAACCTCGTGGTGCGCCGCAAGGGCGGCGATCTCGTAAAGCTCAGCACGGACGGTTCGGCGGGAGACTTCTACGACCCCGAGACGATCGCGTGGTCGCCGGACAGTCGCCATCTGATGATCTACCGCGTGCGGCCGGGCTACGCGCGCCATGTGCTGCGGGTGGAAGCGGCGCCGCAAGGACAATTGCAGCCGGTGCTGCGCAGCCAGCTCTATCCCAAGCCCGGCGATGCGGTGGATATCGAGCAGCCGGTGCTGTTCGACGTCGAGAGCGGGCGGCAGACGGTGATCGATCCCGCGCTGTTTCCCAATGCCTATGAACTCTCCGCGCCGCGCTGGCGCCCGGATGGCCAAAGCGTCGCTTTCGATTACGTGCGGCGCGGTTTCGGGCAGGCGCGGATCGTCGCGGTGGATGCCGCCACCGGCAAGGCTCACGCGGCCGTCACCGAGGATGCGCGCACGTTCGTCTATGCCGATCGCCGCTTCGCCTCGGAACTAGGCAAGGCGGGCAACGAGATCGTCTGGGCATCCGAACGCGACGGCTGGAATCACCTCTATCTGATCGACGGGCGCACGGGCCGCGTGAAGAACCGCATCACCAAAGGCGACTGGGTGGTGCGTGATGTCGTCAGGATCGACGAGGACAAGCGCCAGATCTGGTTCGCCGCCAGCGGTATGAACGCAGGCGAGGATCCGTACTTCCGGCACTACTATCGCGTCGATTTCGACGGGCGCAACCTTGTCCCACTGACACCGGAGGGGGCCGACCATGTCGCCAGTCTCTCGCCGGACGGGCGGTTCCTGGTCGATACCTATTCGCGGGTGGACCTGCCGACCGTCAGCGTCCTGCGCCGCGCGGCTGACGGCGCGCCGGTCTCGACCGTGACCAAGGGCGATATCACGCGCCTTGCCGCTGCGGGCTTTCGTGCGCCTGAAGTGTTCAGCGCGAAGGGGCGTGACGGCAAGACCGATATCTGGGGCCTCGTCGTGCGTCCGCGCGACTATGACCCGGCGAAGAAGTATCCGGTGATCGAGAACATCTACGCTGGTCCGCACGACAGCTTCGTGCCCAAGCATTTCTGGCCTTTCGGCTACCATTCGGGCGGCGACAAGGTGATCGGCATGCAGGCGCTGGCCGACCTCGGCTTCATCGTCGTGCAGATCGACGGGATGGGCACGGCCAATCGTTCCAAGGCGTTCCAGGACGTGGCGTGGAAGAACCTGCAGGATTCCGGCTTCCCCGATCGCATCGCCTGGCACAAGGCCATGGCCGCGCGCGATCCGGCGTACGACATAAGCCGCGTCGGCATCTACGGCGCCTCGGCGGGCGGGCAGAGCACGCTGAACGCGCTGCTGTTCCACGGCGATTTCTACAAGGCGGGGGTCGCCATGGCGGGCTGCTACGACAACCGCATGGACAAGATCAGCTGGAACGAACAGTGGCTCGGCTGGCCGGTCGATGCCAGCTACGCCGCCGCATCGGGCGTCGATCACGCCGCGAACCTCAAGGGTAAGCTGTTCATGATCGTCGGCGAGCAGGACAGCAACGTCGACCCTGCATCGACCATGCAGGTGGTCGATGCGCTCATCAAGGCGGACAAGGACTTCGATCTGCTGGTCATCCCGGGCGGCGAGCACAGCGTCGGCCGCTCCAGCGGGCCGATCGACTATGTGACGCGCCGCCAGTTCGATTTCTTCGTGCACGCCCTTCAGTAAGGCGCGCCACGCCCCCCGCGAACGATACGAGAGGATACCGACATGCGCTCCGTCCACACCAGCATGGCGGCGCTTGCCGCATGCCTCCTTGCCAGTCCCGCCCTTGCAGACGCACCTGCGGCGGAGTGGGAGCAGCCTGAAATCGTCCGGCAGGGCGCGGAGCCGATGCACACCACCTTCGACGGCTTCGAAAGCCGCGCGGGTGCGCTTTCGCGCGACGTGGGCAGATCGCGCTATCACCTCTCGCTCGACGGGGACTGGAAGTTCCAGCTTTCCGCCACGCCCGAGACCCGCCCGGCGGACTTCTTCCGGCCCGATTTCGATGTGAGCGGATGGGGCACCATGAAAGTCCCCGGCATCCTCCAGGCCGAGGGGCATGGTCGCCCGGTCTTCGTGGGCAGCGGCTATCCGTTCCCGCGCAATCAGCCGAAGATCGAGCATAGCGTCAACGAAGTCGTTTCCTACCGGCGGGACTTCACCGTGCCGCCACACTTCGCCGGGCGACGCCTGCTGCTGACGATCGGCGCGGCGGGCGCGGCGTATTACGTTTGGGTCAACGGGCAGCGGGTGGGCTACTCCGAGGATTCCAAGCTCCCGGCCGAGTTCGACGTCACGGCCTACGCGCATGCGGGCAGCAATACCGTGGCGATCGAACTCTACCGCTTCGCTGACGGCAGCTACCTTGAAGATCAGGACTTCTGGCGCGTCAACGGGATCGAGCGCAGCGTCACGCTCTATGCCGCGCCGCCGACGCATATCCGCGATCTCGTCGTCGATGCCGGGCTTGAGAACGGCTACCGCGACGGCAGCCTCAGCGTGAAGGTCGATCTGGGCGGCAAGCCTGCCGCCATGCGCGTGCGCATGGCGGTGCTGGACGGCAAGCGGCAGGTGCTGACGCGCGAAATGGCCGGGCAGGGCACGCTGTCCCTTGCCGCCACGCTGTCCGGCGTGCGGACATGGACGGCGGAAGCGCCCAACCTTTACACGCTGCTGGTCGAACTGCTGGACGGGCAGGGCAGGCTGGTGGAAGCGACCAGCCGCCGCATCGGGTTTCGCACGGTGGAAGTCGCCGGGGGCGAAGTGCGCGTCAACGGCAGGCGCATCATGATCCGCGGCGTCAACCGGCACGAGCACGACCCGCACACTTTCCGCATCGTTTCCGAAGCGACGATGCGCCGCGACATCGAACTGATGAAGGCCGCCAACGTCAACGCCGTGCGCACCAGTCACTATGCCAACGATCCGCGCTGGTACGACCTCGCCGACGAATACGGCCTCTACGTGATGGACGAGGCGAACATCGAAAGCCACGGCTACCTCTCGCTGTCGCAGGAGCATGGCAACGATCCGTCGTACCTCCTCGGCAACGACCCGAAGTGGCGCATCGCCCATCTCGACCGTGTCAGCCGCATGGTGGAGCGGGACCGCAACCATCCCTCGATCATATTCTGGTCGCTCGGCAACGAGACGGGTATCGGCGACAGCTTCGAGGCGGCGGCGAAGTGGGTGAAGGCGAGCGATCCGACCCGCCTTGTCAGCTTCCTCGGCTGGAGCATGAGCAACTGGCGCCACCCGACCAACGCCTACGTCGATATCTTCGCGCCGATGTACGATGACGTGCCCAAGATGCTGGACTACGCCGCCGACCCCGCCTTCGTCCAGCCGCTGATCCTGTGCGAGTACGCGCACGCGATGGGCAACAGCCTTGGCGATCTGGCGGGGTACTGGGCGGCGATGCGCAGCCATCCCAAGCTGCAGGGCGGCTTCGTATGGGACTGGGTGGACCAGACCATGCTGCTGAAGGACGCCGAAGGGCGGGACTACTGGGCGCAAGGAGTGGACTTCGATCCGGACCCCGCCGCGTCCGGCGTCCATGGGGATGACAGTCCGGTCGGCGACGGCGTGATCCGGTCCGACCGCACGCCCGATCCTGAATACTACGAACTGGCGCACGTACAGTCGCCGGTGGCGTTCATGCAGGACGCGGGCGGTTACCGCGTGGTCAATCGTCACGATCATATCGACCTTTCCGGCTTCACGCTGGACTGGGCAGTGACCGAAGACGGCGTGGAGACCGCGCGCGGCACCTTGCCCGTGCCTGCGGTTGCGGCAGGCGGCAGCGCACCGCTTGCGGTCCCTGTCCCGGCGGCGACGGGAGCCTCGGCCGAGCGCCTGTTGACTCTGCGTGCCAGGGCGAAGGCGGGCACGGTGCCGACGCAGCCTGCAGGGCACGTCGTCGGTTGGGAGCAGTTTGTGCTGTCACCGGGCCCCTCGGTGGATGTTCCGGCTGGCGCTGTTGTGCCGCAGGAGGACGACGGTGCTTTGCGCCTCACCGCAGGCGATGCGGTGCTGGAGATCGACCGCGCCACCGGCCTCGTGCGGCGCTACGCAAGGGGCGGCACGGTCCTGCTGACCGGCGGCGCGCCCAACTTCTGGCGCGCGCCGACCGACAACGACGTCGGTGCGGCCGTGCCCAAATCCCATGCGATGTGGCAGCATTTCTCGCGGAACCGCCGGGTGGAATCGGTCACGCGGGACGGCGACGCAATCGTCGTGCGGCATGACATGGGCGTGGGCTCGGTGAAGATGGAGACCCGCTGGACGATGGCGGCGGACGGCACCGTCGGCGTCACCGCGCGGTTCGAACCGGTGCGCGATACGCTGCCCGATCCTCTACGCCTTGGCCTTGCCTTCGAGATGCCGCCGGTGCTCGACACCGTGCGCTGGTACGGGCGCGGGCCTCAGGAGACGTATGCGGACCGCAAGAGCGGCGGCATGATCGCGCGCTGGGGCGGCAGGCTGGCGGACCAGTACCACGGCTATGCCCGCCCGCAGGAGAGCGGCAACAAGACCGACGTGCGCTGGATCGAATTGGCCGGCGGACATACCGGCCTGCGCGTCACGGGCGAGCAGCCGCTTTCGGTCAACGCGCTGGCGTTTCCTTACGCGGACCTCGATCTGAAAGCCCCCGGCAAGGCGCATAGCTCGGACATTCGCCCGCATGGCAACGGCACGCTGCTGATCGATGCCGCGCAGGCCGGGGTCGGCGGCGATACCGGCTGGAGCCTCGATGGCCGTGCGCACATGCCCTACCGCATCGCGTTGCAGCCGGTGACCTGGTCGTTCACCATCGGCAGGCCCTGAACAAAAAAGACCCGCCCGGCTCCTTGGAACCGGGCGGGTCACTCCGCGGGCGACGGCGCTCGATGGGTGAGGGTAGGCCGCCGCCCGTCTTTCGGATCAGAAGTTGACCGTGGCCCCCACGAAGATCGTGCGGCCCAGCGCGTCGTAGACGCCCGGATACGTATTGCCGTTGCCGAACAGCTGGAGCAGCCCGGCCGAGAGTGCCGGCGGATCCTTGTCGAACAGGTTGTTCACGCCCGCGCGCAGGGTGAGCCGCTTGTCGATCGTCTGGGTCAACGACAGGTCGATGTAGTTGTAGGGCTTGATCTTGCTGTTCACGACCGTCTGCGGCGCGCTCAGCAGCGGGTTGTCGGTCAGGCTCGACAGCGTGGTGCCGCCGATGTGGCGCCACGACAGCGAGACCACGGTGTCGCCCGGAGCCATCCAGGTGAACCGCGCGACATGACGCCATTCGGGGGAAGGCTGGCCGCAGGTATAGCCGAACAGGCCCTTGCAGTCGTAGGAACCCAGGCCCGGAACCGGCTGCGACACCTGGTTGATGAGGTAGGTGCCGACCACGCCCACGTTGATGCGTCCGGCATTGCCGATGTCGAACGTGTAGTCGGCGTTGATGTCGATGCCGGAGGTCTTGAGATAGCCGGTGTTCATCGTCGTGGAGACGATGTAGCCCGCGTTCTGGCCGAACAGCGCGCCCGAGCGCGAGTCACGTTTGAACAGCCCGCAGAAATACGGATCGCCGGTTTCCGCGCACTGCCCGATGATGAGCGAAGGCGCGATCGAGCCGATGTAGTCTTTCACCTTGATGTTGTAGTAGTCGATCGACAGCGAGAAATTGCGCAGGAACTTCGGTGTGATGACGACGCCTGCGGTGTAGGTGTCGGCGGTCTCGGGCTTGAGCGCCAGATTGCCGCCACCGAGCGCCGAACAGGTCGCTGCCGGGCATTCGACGATACGGCCGTACTGCGCCGCCGTCACCCCGGTAAGCTGGCAGATTTCCAGCGACGCGCTGGGGTTGGCGCCCGCACAGGGATCCTGCGCCGCGACGTTGCCGACCGACTGGGATGCGAACAGCTCGCCCACGTTGGGCGCACGGATGGCACGGTTATGGCTGGCGCGGATACGCAGATCGTCGATCGGCTGCCAGCTCAGTTCGCCCTTGTAGGTCCAGACATTGTAGCTCGAACCGTAGCCGGTCGAGTTCTGCTTGTTGTCGTAGGACGAATAGCGCAGGCCGCCGTTGATCGTCAGCGAGCGGAAGAACGGCTTGTCCTCGATCAGCGGCACTTCGATTTCGCCGTAGAACTCGGTCACGCTGATGATGCCGTCGGAATTGACGGTGCCGTTCTGCTGCGCGACTTCGTCGGCGGTGAAGTTCAGCGTCTCGCGGCGGCGCTCGGCGCCCAGCGCAATGGCGACGCCCTTGGTGGCCCAGGGCAGAGTGACGCCCATCTGGCCGAGGTCGCCGCTCAGCGTACCGGAGAAGACGCTCAGCGAGTTGCGCGAGGCGGTGTTGCTTTCGCCGAACAGGTAAGCGGCCTGCTCCGCCGTCACGCCGCCGGGCTGGAAGACGTTGACGGGAATGCAGTCGGGATCGGTTCCGTCGATCACCGAGCGGCAGGTTGGCACGCCGTTGACGCTGATCGCGTTGAGGGCGCGACCGGCCTTCACCTGGTTCACGTCGTTGAGGTACGTCTCCTTGTACTTGACCAGCGAGTACATGTAGTTGACGTCGTAGCTGAACCCGATGCCCAGGTCGCCGCGCAGGCCGGCGGTGTAGCGAAAGTCGTTGAAGCGTAAGTTGTCCCGGCGCGGGGCCACATCGGTGCGGTAGGCGACCAGCGCGTCCTCGGTGGTGTTGGTGCCCGCCGCGCTGCCGCAGATCGTCTGGAGCTGGCTGGCGCTGGCATAGGGGTTGTTGCAGGAAATCGGGAACGCGGTCCCCAGCCATATCGCGGAAGGCGCGACTTGCGAGAACGTCTGGTCGTGCATGTACATGAAGCTGCCGTAGAGTTCGGCCGCCTTGCTGAATTCGAAGTGTGCGAAGCCACCAGCGGTGATGCGCTCGTCGGAACGCTGGAAGTAGCTGTCGGGCGCGTAGTTGTAAGCGTAGGAGTTGTCGTAGGGCACCAGCGTGCCGTCGCCATTGCGGTTGTTGACCAGCGTCTGGCCCTGGAAGGCGCTCTTGTCCGACAAAGGAACGAAGGAGCCGAAGGGCGAGTTGCTCGAACCGCCACAGAACAGTTCGGTGCCGTTGTTCTGGTCCTGCAGCGCGCAAGAAGACACGTCGCGGGTGGACTGGCGCACCGGGCTGAAGCTGCGGTAGCCGCCGTAAACGGTGATGTTGCCGCGCCCGTCGGCGAAGTTCTTGCCCGCCGAAACGGTGATATCCTGCTTGCCGCCGTCGATCACCGAACTGGGCGCCAAGTCGTAGCCCTTGGTGCTGAGCAGGCTGCGCATGGCGGAATTGTTGTTGTTATGCTGCGCGAAGCCGGTCTGCATATCGACGCGGACGCCGTCGAGGTTCTTCTTCAGCACGAAGTTGACGACGCCCGAAAGCGCGTCCGAACCATAGACCGCAGAGGCGCCGCCCGACATCACGTCGACGCGCTCGACCAGGCTGCTGGGCAGGAAGCTGAGGTTGACCGCCTGCGAAGGCATCATGCGCTGGCCGTCGATCAATACCAGCACGCGGTTCGATCCAAGGTTGCGCAAGTTGATCTTGGAGGTGCCATCGGAACCGTTGGAGACGTTCTCGTTGGCGTCGGCGGTAAACTGCGGGAGGCGGTTGAGCACCTGCTCCACGGTGGTCGCGCCCTGGTAGCGGAATTCTTCGGAACCGACGATCGTCTGCGGGCTGTTGCTTTGCAGGTCGGCGCGCTTGATGCGGGTGCCGGTGACGACGATGTCGTTCGCGGGTGCGGCCTCCGCGCCGTCGGCAGGCAGGTCCTGCGCCTGCGCGGTGCCGGCGACAAGTGCCGCCAGCGCAACCGCGCAATAAAGTTTCCTGTGATGACCCCTCATGAATGTCACTCCCTTGTTGATGCCAGGAGGATGCGTCATCTAGTCGGACAAGTCAAATATAGTATACGAAATATCGTAGATTTGTGACGAGACGTGTGTGCCGCAGGATGCGCCGCGTCGAAAGAGGCTCCGACGCGGCGCCGGGGCTTATTTTCCCGAGAGGACGATTAGCGCCGCGCCGCGCGCCGGGATGGCGTATGCTGTCGCTGGTCGCGGCGAAGTCGCGCCCGACCATGCATCCTGCACTTGCGTGATTTCGCGTAATCCTGCGTCCTGGGCCGTGATGGCGAGCGAGACCGCAGCATCTCCGCGATTGAACAGCGCCAGCGCGACGCGCCCGTCGGCGAGCGGCTTGGCCCAGACCTCGGTCGCACCGTCCTTGCGCACGGCCTTGCCCTGTACGCCCCTGGCGTCCTGATCGATGGCGATGACGCGCCTGTTGGTGAGCATCGCCAGCGTTTCCGGCGAGGTTTCACGCAAGTCATGGCCCATCATCAACGGCGCGGCGGACATCGCCCACAGGGTCATGTGGGTGCGGTATTCGTCTGCGCTCATGCCGCCGTTGCCGACTTCGAGCATGTCCGGGTCGTTCCAGCCGTGCGGGCCGGCCCAGTCCGGATTGCCGTTCTTGTCGAAGCCGATCTTCGCCATCGTGGGGTAGTCGTCGGTGATGTCACCGGTCGTGCGCCACAGCTGGCCACCGACGTCCCGGCCCCAGCGGCCCACGTCGAAACGGCCGTATTCGCACAGGGAGAAGATGAAGTCGCGCCCCGTCGCCTGCAGCGCCGCGCCCATTTCATGGTAGCTGCGCTGGACGGTGTCGGCATCGGCATAGAACCATTCGCCGGAGCACAGATCGTACTTCAGGTAGTCGAAGCCCCATTCCGCATACGTCTTCGCATCCTGCTGGACGTGGCCGTAGCTGCCCTCGTACCCGGCGCAAGTGCGCGGCCCCTGCGAAGAATAGATGCCGATCTTGAGGCCCTTGGAATGGATGTAGTCGGTCAGCGCCTTCATGTCCGGGAACTTGGCGTTGGGCTGGAGCACGCCATTGGCGTCGCGCTTGCCCTGCCAGCCGTCGTCGATGTTGACGTAAGTATAGCCCGCGTCGCGCAGGCCAGTGGAGACCATAGCGTCGGCCATGGCGCGTACGGTCTTGTCGTCGATGTGTTCGGCGAACTTGTTCCAGCTGCTCCAGCCCATCGGCGGCGTGGCGGCGAGCGTTTTGGGGATCGGCGCGCCGAGCGCGGGCAGGGCGGTGAACCTGAAGGCGCGCGCCTTTGCGTCCTTCGCAGTGCCGGGGCGGCCGAAGCCGTCTACCTCGGATTCCCAGATCTGGCCCTTGAGGTGGGCTTTCCCGGCTTCGAGCGTGACGCTCCAGTCGCGGGTGGGATGCTCGCGATCGTTTATGTTGCGGGCAGTGAAGTGCAGCACGCCGTTCTCGACGTGCGGATCCTGCATCTCGACCGGGCCGTACCACTGGGTGGTGACGCTGCCGGTGATCTTCCCGCCCTTCGAGGCCACTTCCATCATCGTGACGCCGGGATTGGGCCTGAGGTTGGGTTGGCCTTCATCGAACAACCAGACGCCGTCATAGGCGCTCTTTGCAAGGGCGGGAGCGGCGGAAAGGCAGGTGCCGACAAGGGCTGCAGCGGCGAACAGGGCGCGCGACATCGCGATCTCCTTTGAAGGGAAGACTGGGAAACGAAAAGGGAAGGGGGCTTCAGGCTCCGGCGGCGGCCGCCTCGCGCCCGGCTTCGCTGCGCAAACGGCCGTAGAGCACGTAGACCACAAGGCCGATGACATTCCACGCACCGAAGCGGATCAGCGTACTGCTGGGCAGGCTGAACAGCAGGTAGGCGCAGCCCAGGATCGTAAGCGTGCCGACCAGCATCGGTTTGGGACAGCGGAACAGGCGGGGCAGGTCGGGGCGGCGACGGCGCAGGATCATCAGGCAGGCACCAACCGACATGAAGGCGATCAGGGTTCCCGCGTTGGCCAGTTCGGCGATCTCGTCGAGGCGGAAGATGCCCGCGACGACGGCGATCGAAATGCCGGTCATCAGCGTGATGCGCGTGGGAGCGCCGGTGCGCGGACTGACCTTGGCGAGCGCGCGGGGCAGCAGCCCGTCGCGGGCCATGACGAAGAACACCCGGCTCTGCCCGTACATCATGACGAGGATGACCGACGGCAGCGCCAGCACGGCGGCAAGGGCGATCAGATGCGCGGCAACCGGCTGGCCGAGACTGCGCAGCACGAGCGCCAGCGGCTCGGGCGAGTTGGCGAGCTGCTGGAACGGCAGGGCGCCGATCGCGGTGACGGCGACGGCCATGTAGATCAGCGTGCAGACGACCATCGAGCCGACGATGCCGATGGTGAGGTCACGCCCGGGATTCTTGGCTTCCTCGGCGGACGTGGCGACCGCGTCGAAGCCATAGAAGGCGAAGAAGACGATGGCGGCGGCGGCCATGACACCGCGCTTGTGGCCCTCGATCTCGGTGCTGGCGAAGCCGTAGGGCATGAACGGCTCAAGGTGGCCGGACTGGAACGCGGGCAGCGCCATGATGACGAACACCGACAGTGCGGCCAGCTTGATGATGACGAGCACGATGTTGAGCGTCGCGCTTTCACGGGTTCCCGCGATCAGCATGCCCATCACGCCCAGCGCCACGAGCACGGCGGGCAGGTTGACGATGCCGCCGCCGTGCGGCCCCACCAGCAGCATGTGCGGCAGGTGTATCCCGGCGGATTCTATCCAGCCGACCAGATAGCCCGACCAGCCCACCGCGACCGTCGAGCAGGCGAGCGAGTATTCGAGGATCAGGCTCCAGCCCACGATCCAGGCGATCGTCTCGCCCATCGCGGCGTAGCTGAAGGTATAGGCGCTGCCCGCTGCCGGGATCATGGTCGCCATTTCGGCATAGGCCAGCGCAGCGCAGGCGCAGACGGCCCCCGCGATTGCGAAGGCGAGGATCACTGCCGGGCCGGCACGCTCGGCACCGACGCCGGTGAGGGTGTAGATGCCCGTGCCGACGATCGCGCCGACGCCCAGTGCGATCAGGTGCGGCCAGCTCAGGGTTTTGGCCAGGGAATGCCCGGATTCGCGTTGCGACAGTCTTTCAATGGATTTTCGCGGTCCGAGCATAAGGTCCCCTGAAGTTTTATGTTTCAGCCGGTCTGGCTGGCTGTGAAATGGGCGCGCAAATCGTCCAGAGTGCTGGCAATGTGCGCGGTAAGCAGGTCTTTCACCGTGTTCGCGTCTCCGGCGAGCCAGGTGTCGAGCAGTTCGCTGTGTTCGTTGTGCGCGCGGTCGCCGCGCCCGGCGGGCTCCAGGTGCGCAATGACATAGCGCTCGGCCAGCACTTCAAGGCGCTCGACCAGTTGGGTGGTGAGCAGGCGCTTGCCCGGGCGGACCAGCGAGACGTGGAATTCGCGGTTACGCACAGCGACTTCGGCGCGATCCCCCTTGGCGGCGGCATCAAGGATATCGAAGGCGCGGCGGGCGGCTTCCTTGTCGCTCTCGTCCGCGCGGGCGCAGGCATAAGCGGCGGCAGCGGGTTCGGTGGCGAGGCGCAGGAGGTAGATTTCCTCGGCCTGATCCTGTGACATCGGGCGCACGAACCAGCCGCGATTGGCTTGGCTGGTCAGCAGCCCTTCGTGTTCCAGGCGGGCCAGCGCCTCGCGCAGCGGGATCTTGCTGACACCTAGTTCGGCGGCGAGGGCATCTTGGCGCACCGGCTCCATGACGGGGAGCTTGCCCTCTACGATTCTCTCCCGGATCACGTCGAAAATGCGTTCGGCAAGCGTGCGGACGACGATAGTCATCTGTGGATCTCCATACGGTTCTCGGCGCGGCGATGGCGCCGGAGCAAATTACCGTATACCGTAGATGATTGGCGATCTGCCTGCAATCGCTCCGCTTGTACTCTGACCGCGTGATGGTCCGGCAGGTTCCGCCCGAGGTCCACCATCCCCGCACACAAGGGTACCATAAAGGCACTCAGGGGCGCCATGGCGGCAGGTGGATAGACAGCTGGGCGAAGCATCTTGCGCATCGAGCCTTGTACGAAAGGATGGCGATTGATATATGGTATACGATATAGTCCGACAAATGCAATGGAGTTTTCGTGGGGGTGATCGGTATTGTCGGCGGCGGGGTCGTCGGGTTGTGTGCAGGGCTGGACCTGCTTGAAGCCGGACACCGTGTCGTACTCGTCGACGACGATGCGCATGCACACGCGGCATCATGGGGTAATGCCGGTCATATCGCCGTGGAGCAGGTCGAGCCGCTGGCGTCGATGGACATGGTGCGTACCTTGCCAAGCCGTCTGTTCGTGCGCGGCGGCCCGCTGGCTTTTCCACCCGGCGCGATGGCGCAGTGGGTGCCGTTCGGATTGAGCCTGCTGGCCGCGGCACGGCCTTCGCGTTTTCGCGCTGGTTGCGAGGCTATGCGGCCGCTGATGGCCGAGGCGCTGCCGGCCTGGGCGGTGCGGGTCGAGCGGATCGGCGCGCCGGAGTTGCTGCATACGCAGGGCCATTTCGTACTGTGGCACGGCGACGAGGCCGCACGGACAGGGCGGGCCGCCTGGGACGCCGCCGAAACGGGCACCGCGCAAGTCCATCCCGCTACGTCCGATGAGATCGCGCGGCTTTCCGCCCTGTGCCGAGAGCCGATCGCGGGAGCCGTGCGCTTTTCGGGCACTGCGCAGATATCCGACCTCGGCGATCTGCGAGCAGTGCTGCGCCGCGCTTTCGTCGAGGGCGGGGGTACGTTGATGGAGGCGAAAGCCGAACTAGCGCTCATCGATGGTCGCGCGCGGATTGCCGGGCTCGATGCGGACCGGGTGCTGGTCTGCGCGGGCGTCCGATCGCGCGCGATCATGGAGGGGCTCGGCCATGTCGTCCCGATGATCGCCGAACGCGGTTATCACATTCGCGCGCAAGTGCGCGAAAGCGACTGGCCCGCAGACCTGCCTCCGGTGGTGTTCGAGGACCGCGCGATGATCGTCACCCGTTACCGCGACACGTTGCAGGCCGCCAGCTTCGTGGAACTGGGCCATCCCGACGCGCCCGCCGACCCGCGCAAATGGGAGCGGCTGGAACGGCACGTCGCGCAGCTCGGCCTGCCTGTGTCGGGGCCGTTCACGCGCTGGATGGGGTGCCGCCCGACGCTGCCGGACTACCTTCCGGCGATCGGTCGCTCGACGAAGGCGAATAACCTCTTCTATGCCTTCGGGCATCAGCACCTCGGCCTCACGCTGGCGCCGATAACCGCGCGGCTGGTCGCCGCGATGATCGGCGGTACGCCGCCCGTCATACCGCTGGCGCCGTTCGACATCGCACGTTTTGCTAAGGAATTGACGACATGATCGGTGGATCGACCGCAGAAACCGAACTCGCCCGGCTCTCCCCCTGGGACGACCGCGCTCCCGCCATCGCCCCGGCCGAGCGCGAAGCCCGGATGGAGCGCGCCCGCGAACTGACCGAAAAGCTCGGCGCCGATGCGCTGCTGGTCGATGCGGGTGCATCGTTGCGCTACTTCACGGGCCTTCCCTGGGGCCAGACCGAGCGCCTGGTTTCGATGCTGCTCGCGCCCGGCCGCACGCCGATCATGATCTGCCCGCACTTCGAGATCGGCACGCTGGAGGCCGATCTGGCGGTGCCCGTCGAGATCAGGTCATGGCAGGAGGACGAGGACCCGGTGGCACTGGTGATCGATGCCCTTCGCGAGATCGGTGCGAAGACGCTGGCGATCGACCCCGAACTGCCGTTCCACTTCGCCGAGCGCATCCGCGCCGCCGGGACCGCGCGGTTGATCGACGCCATGCCGGTGGTCAAGCAGTGCCGCATGGTCAAGTCCGCCGCAGAACTGGCGCTGATGCAACAGGCGAAGTCGATGACGCTGATGGTCCAGCATGCCGCCGCGCGCATTCTGCGGCCCGGCATCCGCCTGAGCGAGGTCGTCCGCTTCATCGATGCCGCGCATCGCCGGCTGGGCGCGAGCGGATCGAGTTTCTGCATCGTCCAGTTCGGGGAGGCGACGGCCTATCCCCATGGCCTGCCCGGCGATCGCGCGCTGCAGGAAGGACAACTCGTCCTCGTCGATACCGGCTGCACCGTCGAGGGCTACCATTCGGACATCACCCGTACTTATGCTTTCGGTGCAGTGTCGGGGGACATCCAAGATATCTGGGCGATCGAAAAGGAGGCGCAGCAGGCCGCCTTTGATGCGGTCCGCCCTGGCGAGCCGTGCGAAAGCGTCGACCATGCCGCGCGCGCCGTGCTGGCGAAAGCCGGTCTTGGCCCTGACTACGCCTTGCCCGGACTCCCGCACCGCACGGGTCACGGCATAGGGCTGTCGATCCACGAGCCGGCGTATCTTGTACGCGGGGACCGAACATTGCTGGAGCCGGGTATGTGCTTCTCCAACGAACCGATGATCGTAGTCCCCGGTCGTTTCGGGGTGAGGCTGGAAGATCACATGTACGTGGCGGACGGTGGCGCCCGCTGGTTTACCGAGCCGCAAGCCAGGATTGATAAACTCGCGCTCTGACACGGGCTATCCAGCGATGTGCGCCCTGCCGGAATGGCCATCCGGCAAGTCCGAAACGAACTTGCCGGTAGATGAGAAGCGGCGCACTTAGCGGCCCGCTTGTCGATCAGCGTAGTCGCGGTCTGATCGTTCTGCTCAGAATGCTTCGGTGATCGGCGTGGCGGTCACAGTAAGGAAGCACTTGCAGGAGCATATCGCGCAATCGGCTCGCATGATGGCGACCGTCGTTATGTCCGCAACGGGTGCAGGCTGTGTGGAAACGTCTTCGCAGTCGAGGTTGATGGATATCGTCAGGGGCCGAATTTTTGCGACGTTGTCTTAGCCGGCGATCGCATTCAGCAAATTGCGGGTTCCCATGATGTTGAGGGCGCGAGTGAGGTTGTAGGCGAGCACGTGGAGGGCCATTTCGGTGGAAACGCGCGGTTTGGTTCTGGTGAGAAAATGAGTGTAACCCATTCGCGACTTCAGTGTGCCAAAGGGATGCTCGACGGTCTGGCGCCGGATACGCATAGCGTCCGGATTGGCATCGAGCCGGTACTGCATCGCCTCGATCATATCTTCATGCTCCCATCGGGAAACACGTCGCTCCTTGCCTGGTGTACATCGCGATTTGATCGCGCAGGTTTGACAGGTGCTGGCCCAGTAGCGGTTTATCTTCAGACCTCTTTCCTCACTCTGAAGGCGGTTTTTCAGCAGTTCTCCCGCCGGACAGCGATAGACATCCTGCTCGGGCACGTAGACAAAATCGGGCTTTCCAAAGCGTCCTTCATATCTGGCCCTTGATGTCTGTGGCTTTGGCAGAGTGACGGTGATGCCAGCCTGTTCGCTGGCGAGGATCTGCTCGCTTGAAAAATAGCCGCGATCGGCCACGACATCCAGCTGATCCACGCCCAGGACCGCCTTGGTCGTTGTCGCCATGCCGCTCAGTTGAGCCCGGTCGCTGCCGATATTCGTCACTTCATGGGCAACGATGATGTGGTGCTCTGTATCGACCGCGACCTGGAAATTATACCCGACCATTCCCGTTCCACGACCGCTTGTGGCCATGGAGCGAGCATCAGGATCAGTCAGCGAGATCTGCTGGTCCGGCGCCGCCAGCATCTGCTCCTCCAAACCGTCGAGACGTTTCATCTCCTCCTCAAGCCTGGCAATCTTCTCCTTCAGGCGATCCGTTTTCGAGGCAAGGGCGTCTGTCGGTTCCTGCCGGTCTGCCGTGTCCAATTGCGCGAGATAACGGGCAACGCTTTCTTCAATTTGCTCCCGACGTCGCGCCAGCTTGGCCTTGGTGAAATTGCGGTCGCGATTATTAACCGCTTTGAACTTGCTGCCGTCAATGGCAACGCTGCCACTCGTGAGGAGAGCCATCTCCCGGCAGAGCAAGACGAAACGGCCACAAACTTGCCGGATCGCAGTACCGTTATCTCGCCGGAAATCTGCAATCGTCTTGTGATCGGGTACAAGCCGGCCCACCAGCCACATCAGCTCGACATTGCGGTCAGCCTCCCGCTCAAGGCGCCGGCTCGACTGAACCCGATTGAGATATCCGTAAATGTAAAGCTTGAGGAGGACCGACGGGTGATAAGCAGGCCGCCCTGTCGGGGCAGGCTGCGTGCGGTCAAATCCGAGCCCCAGAAGGTCGAGCGTATCAACAAATATATCGATCACTCGAACCGGATTATCGTCCCCGATCCAATCATCTACGCAGGGCGGAAACAATGTCGTCTGCTTGCGATCCGCGCCAGAAATGAAGCGACCGATATGATCCTCCAAACCGTTGGAGCATCATACCAGATCCGCCGCGTTTTCACACAGTCTGGGTGGGAAGCGGACGTATCCAAGCAACCGCAGAAAGACGGTTTATAAAGCGATCCGCCGAGCCAAGCCTGCTTTGAATAATGCAGTAACAAAGTCATTTGCGGATGACGCTGTGCCGCTCGGCTCGAAACGCACGGTCAGTTTCTTTGCATGGTCTTGCGGGAGCTTTTCAGCGATCCAGCCCTGTGCCGTTCCGATATCGATGGCGGCTTGCCCTTGCACAAGGTTACCGTCAAACCTCACACATCGCGCATCTTCTCGATCGATCTTCGCAAGAATTCGTTGGAAATGTCTACGAGACAGAATTTGATGGATTGCGCCGGTGCCTGCCACGACAAAGACGGCAAGGATGAAGCCATTCGGCCCCAAAAAGTATGTCCCCAACAATGCTATTCCCAACCAGCACGCGATGTTGAGTAGCCTGACCACTTAATTTATCCGCCTTTTGCTTACACGCGATCCTACCTTCCAGAGCGATGTCCGCAATGGGCGTATCCAGTCAGGCTGCATTTCTGCGAGAGCGACGGGCACCGGCGGACGGCTATGGAGCGGAGCGCTCGCCGCCCGGAATGGAGAAAACGGGGCGGTGCTTGACTGGCAGTTTTTCTCGCGTCAGGTGGGCCAGTCTAACCCGGGTTATTCACGAGCCCGCCGCTCTGGTGTGTCCCGAGTTTGATCGGTGTTTGGCGGCGTGACTTGGGCGAGCGCTGGCGCCGGTGTTTTCCACCGCGTCAGGAGCAATGGGCTTTTCGAGGTTGACGGGACGAGGGCTCGGGTTTCGGCGGCATGGCCGCGCTGGCTATGTCGGCGCTGGCCGAAGACCGGTGGCGATGGCTTTGAACACGCCGGCGTCGGGGCATGCTGACGCGAAGGCGACACGGATACGCGAGGCGCTCTCGATGACGCGGGCAGCGACCTTGAGCAGCCGCAGGCGCAGAGTCGCGAACTCGGCAGCGGCCAGCGCAGTGGCCTTGGGGATGGCCTGCTGGATGCGCCACATCAGCCAGTAGGCGGCGGTATGCAGGATGAGGCGCATCTGGTTGGCATTGGCCGAGCGGCACGAGGTGCGATCGCTGGCCAACTGGGTCTTGTGGCGCTTGATCAGGTTCTCGGCTTGGCCGCGCGCGCAGTAGAGCGTGTCGTAAATATGCTCGGCCGAGCCTTCTGTCAGCGAGGTGACGACATAGCGGATGTCCATGCCCAGCGTGCTGGCTTCGATCCGGGCGACGACGCGGCGTTGGCCCTTCCAGCTTTTGGCGCCGTAGCGGGTCTCGGTATAATGGCGCAGGACCGGGCATTGGCGCTGAGCCCGCTTGACCGCGCAGGCATCGGCGACGGCGACAATGATCGGATCGGCCCGCAGCGCGGCGTTGGTCGGCAAGCCGAACACGTAATCGACCCCGGCCGCCTCGCAGAACGCCATGATCTCGGGCCGACCGTAGTGCCCGTCTCCGCGGATAGTGATGTGGGTATCGGGCCAGTGCTGGCGGATATGACGCACCAGGCGCCGGATGTGGCCGGCACCTTCGGCACCAGACGGCGTCTTGCCGGTGCGCAGCAGCATCGCGACCGGACGGCCGGTCGCAGTGTCGTAGACGTGGATCGGCAGAAAGCAGCGTTCGCCGTGATGGCCATTCCAAAACGAGAGTTGCTGATAGCCGTGCACGACATCGCAGGTGTCATCGATGTCCAGCGTCACCGCCGCCGGTGGGACCGGATAGCTGGCACAGTAGACGCCGATCATCGCGGCCATCATCCGGGCCAGTTCGCGCGTGGTCGGTGCATTCTCCCAGCGGCTCATCGTCGGTTGGCTCGCAAGCCCCGCGCCCGATCCCGGCAACTTGCCCAGTGCCAGGCGGAACCCCGGATCGTCGCGCAGGGCGTCGAGATCGTCAGCATCCTCGTAGCCACACGTGATCGCGAACACCCGGGCGCGCAGGATGTCATCAAGGCGATGGGTCACCCGCGTCGGGTCACGCGGATCAGCGATGCAAGCCGCAAGCCTCCGGCAAATTCCCATCGCTCGCTCGGCTTGCGCCAGCAACAGAACGCCGCCGTCCGAGGTCAGCCGGCCACCGTCGAACGCGGCTGTGATCTTCTTCCCGCCAACCGCTGGAAACGAAAATCCCGGTGCGCTATCATCGCTCCCGGCGGGTGTGGTCCGTGGCACAAATTGCCTCGCTGCAGGACTGGTCTAGACACCCATTTTCCTACTGCAAAGCAATCGCTTACGCCACTCCCGCCAACCCTATCACCCGCCTTCGTGAATAAAACAGGCTAACCTGAACGAATCGCTGCTTCCGAGAAGCTGAAATTGGCCGTCGAATGGCGACAAGGGCGCTTGTCTGCCGATTCCGCTGCCGACCCTTATCGGCCGCTTAGCCGTCAATTTTCGATTCCTAGGTGCGGACGGTCCGCAATCCCGACAGGTGTCGACCACAAGCCTTCTTCCGACGATCGGTGAGAGAATAGCGGATTCGCCCCACTTCACCTCACATGTCGGCGAAGGGCTTTTAGGATGCTGATTTAGACCCGGAGAAAATCCACATTCAGAGGGGAAGCAACTCATCGAACTGCTCCATATTTTTGTCATTCAGCATTCGCCCTGTCGAACCAAGGTTGGCGCCACGACGCTACACATCGAAATATATTTCCATAAAATTGCAGAGGTCATCGAACCGTCACGGCTTTGACGGCGAAACGTCATGCGTGGTTTCTAGTGGGCCCCCAACATAAAAATCACTTCGGGGCACATCTCACATGCGTATCACCAAGCGGGTCTTGGCGTCGTCGACGTCGGCCATCCTGTTCGCGGCCATCGCACTTCCCGCATCCGCCCAAACCGAGCCGGATGCCGAGGCTGGCGTCAACGGCGAGGACATCGTCGTCACCGGCAGCTACGCCCGCAGCCTGCGCGCCGCGACCGAGGCGAAGCGCACCGCATCGTACCAGGTCGATTCGATCAACTCGACCGACATCGGCAAGTTCCCCACCCAGAACGTCGCCGAGGCGCTGCAGCTGGTCACCGGCGTCGCGATCACCCGTCCGCGTGGCGAGGGCCTGAATGTCAGCGTGCGCGGCCTTGGCCCGCAGTTCCAGAACACCCTGCTGAACGGCAGCCCGGTGGCGGTGAACGAAGTGATCGAGAACGGCGGCGCCGCCGGTCGCCAGTTCCGCTTCGAGATGCTGCCAGCCGAGTTCACCTCCAGCATCGACGTCATCAAGACGCCCACCGGCGACATGACCGAAGGCGCGCTGGGCGGCAACATCAACGTCAAGACCTTCGAGCCGTTCGACGTCGGCACCAAGACCACGCTCAACGTGCGCGGCACGTATACCGAGCAGACTGGCAAGGTGAAGCCGAACGCCACCGTGATCACCAGCTGGGTCAACAACGACGACACCTTCGGCATCCTCGTCGGCGGCCAGTACTGGGCCAAGGACGTGCGCAACGACCGCTGGTACAACGCTGGCTGGTACAAGGACCGCTTCGCCTCGCAGCTGGGCCAGACCGGTCTCTACCTGCCCACGCGTACCCGCGCGACGGTCGAGACGGAAAAGCGCGAGCGCATCTCGGGCATGCTGTCGATGCAGTGGCGCCCGAACCCGGAAATGACGACGACGCTGAACGTCCTCGCCACCCGCCTCGACGTGGCTTACGACGAATACGGTCTCGACATCTATCCCGACGACAGCAGCGTCGCCGGCCACCGTCCCACCATCGTACCGGGCAGCGTCGTACTCGATGGCGATACCGTGGTGAAGGCGACGATCAACGACGTGCGCTTCATGGCCTCACGCGAGTACAGCCTCAACCGCCACGACCTGTTCAACGTCGGCCTGCGCCAGACATGGGATCATGATGCCTGGCATGTCGCCGGCACCGTCAACTGGTCCTACGCGCACAGCTATCACCCCAGCTACGACGTCGGTACCGTGCGCAGCCGCGCCATGTTCTTCGCCCCGCTGACCTACGATGCAACGCGTGGCTACAAGGAAGTACCGGACTTCAATACCACGGTCGATCCCACCAATCCGGCCAATTACCAGCTTTACCAGTTCAACATCGCGCCCAAGAACAGCAAGGACTGGAACTTCTACACCCGCGCCGATGTCGCCCACGATTTCGAGGGCTTCATCTCCAAGCTGGCGGTCGGCGGCGAGTACCAGTTCCGCAAGCGCGACTATTCGCGCCGCGATTTCATTGTCAACCCGGTGGCCGGCACCCCGCTGTCGAGCCTAGGTTCGGGTGCCTATGAACAGCTGCCCTTTGACGACTATCTACAGGACCTGGGCGGCAACATCCCGCGTAACTTCCTGGTGCCGGTGACGAGCGCCTATCTCGACGCCTTCTTCACCCCCACGGTCGAGAACTCGGCGCTGACCCCGGCGGACCTCGCCGCCTCGTTCCGCACCACCGAGAAGATCCTGAGCGCCTACGCCCGCGCCGACTACGACTTCTCGCTGGGCTCGGTGCCGGTCACCGGCAATATCGGCGTGCGCTACGTCCACACCGACCAGGTCGCGGGCGGCAACTTGCGCAGCGGCAACGCGATTACCCCGGTCAAGTATCCGAAGACGTTCAACAACGTCCTGCCCAGCTTCAACCTGCGCGCCGAACTGACGCCGTCTCTCGTCGGTCGCCTCAGCGCCAGCCGCGTGCTGACCCGTCCGAACGTGACCGACAGCGCCCCGCGCATCACCATCTCGACCGACGCGCCGACCGCCAGCGGCGGCAACCCGGACCTCGTGCCGTTCCTCGCCACCCAGTTCGACGGGTCGCTGGAGTGGTACTTCAACAAGTCCGGCTCGCTCACCGGCGCGGTGTTCTACAAGGCGATGGACGACTACATCACCCAGCAGAACGTGCCGATCGACATTCCGGGCCGCGGCACGGTGCAGCTGAGCACGCAGGTCAACGGCGGCAACGCCAAGGTCTACGGCTTCGAGGCGGCCTACCAGCAGGTATTCACCTTCCTGCCGCAGCCGTTCGACGGTCTGGGCTTTCAGGCGTCGTACACCCGCACCTCGGTCAAGGCGAACTACACCGCCGGTTCGCGCGTCATCAAGGACGAGATGATCGGCCTGTCGAAGAACAGCTTCAACGTGGTCGGCTTCTTCGAGAAGGGCCCGATCTCGACCCGCCTGTCCTACGTCTGGCGCGACCGTTATCTGTCGGGCACCGGCAGCACCACGCAGGCACCGACCTACACCGCCTCGTTCGGCTCGCTCGACGGATCGATCGCTTATCGCCTGACCAGCAACGTCACGCTCAGCCTCGAGGCAATCAACATCGCCAAGGCACGCCAGTACACCTACAACGACCTGCCGATCCGCTACGGCGACATCAACGACTACGGCCGCACGATCCTGTTCGGCGCGCGGGCGGAATTCTGATGCTGCGCGCTGCGGTTCTCGGGGCGCTGATGCTCGGGGGGGCGATGGCCTCCCCGGTATCGGCGAAGGACGCGGCGGCTCCCGGGCCGCTGCGCATGAACGACATCCAGGTCGTCGGCTCGCACAACAGCTTCAAGACACGGATTCCCGCAGCCGTGATGGCGGAACTGCGCCGCCGCGATCCGAAGATGGCCGAGGCGCTGGACTACTACCACCTGCCGCTGTCCGCCCAACTCGATGCCGGCGTGCGTCAGCTGGAGATCGACATCTTCGCCGATCCCGAGGGCGGCCGCTACGCCGCCCCCAAGGGCGAGGCGCTGCTCTCCCCGGCCGAGCGGGCCCGCGCAAAGCAAGAGGGCTTCGACGAGGCCGCGATGCGCAAGCCCGGCTACAAGGTGCTGCACATTCCCGACGTCGACTATCGCGTCGTGTGCCCCACCCTGGTCGCCTGCCTGACCGAAGTGAACGCGTGGTCGCGGGCGCACCCCGGCCACCTGCCGATCATGCTGACTCTCAACGCCGCCGATACCGCGAACACGCACGAGATCACGCAGCCGCTGCCGCTCGACGATGCGCGCCTGCTCGATGCGCTGGACGCGGAAATCCGCAAGGCGCTGCCGGACAAGCGGCTGATCACCCCCGACGAAGTGCGCGGCGACGCCCCCACGCTGGCCGGGGCGGTGAAAACGAAGGGCTGGCCCACGCTGAAGAGGGCGCGCGGGCGGATCTACGTGCTGTTCGACGTGCGCAAGGCGGTTTCGGACGTGTACCGCGCCGGGCATCCCTCGCTGCGGGGACGCGCGATGTTCGGATGGTATCCCGATGGCGAGCCGGAAAGCGCGATCCAGATCGTGCAGGACCCGCTCGTCGATGGCGCGAAGATCCGCGAATGGGTGAAGGCCGGCGTGATCGTGCGCACCCGCACCGACGCCAACACCGTCGAGGCGCGCACCCACGATTTCACCAAGACCCGCGCGGCGATCGAAAGCGGCGCGCAGGCGGTCAGCACCGACTATTATCCCGGTGCGCCCGACCCGCTGGGCCTGCGCTTTACCGTCACCCTGCCGAACGGCGCGATGGCGGGCTGCAGTTCCGTGCGCGTGGCCGGACCGTGCGCCGTAAAGCCCTGAGATGACCATGCGCGCCCTCCTCGCCGGGCTGGCGCTGCTGATCCCGGCGGCGGCTCACGCCGCGCCCACTACGCCGGGCGATCTGGTGACGGAGCGAGCGGTACTGGTCATGCGCCACGGCATCCGCGCGCCGCTGAACGGTGAAGTACCCGAAGGCACGCGCACCGATCGGCCCTGGCCGGTCTGGCCCGTCGCGCAAAGCGTCGTCACGCCGCACGGCAAACGGGCGCTGGAGATCGTCGCCGAAAGCGACCGCCGCCTGCTTGCGTCGCGCGGCCTGCTGGATGCAGCCGGTTGCCCGAAGGCCGGGTCGGTGTCGATCGTCGCCAACGCCTCGCCGCGCGCGATCGCCAGCGCAGCGGCCTATGTCCGCGGATTTGCGCCGCAGTGCGCCATCAAGATCTCGCATCTCGAAGAACCGCAGGCCGATCCGATCTTCGAGCCCTTGCGCGCGAAAGCGACCGCGTTCGATGCCGATGCGGCCGTGGCCGATATCAACCGCTCGACCGGCGGCATGGCCCGGCTTGCCGCGCGTGACCGCAAGGAACTCGCCCTGCTCAACCGCGTGCTGGGTTGCGGCGAGGCCGATTGCCTGCCCCCGGCCGCGCCCGCCATCGCCGCGCGGGATCGCGATATCCCGCTTTCCGGCCCGATCCGCAGCGCCTCGGGCATCGCCCAAGTGCTGCTGCTGCAGTATCTGGAAGGCATGCCCGTCCAGCAGGTCGGCTGGGGCCGGATCGATGCGGCAGGATTGCAGCGGCTGGGCCGTCTGCATGCGGACCTGTTCACCGTCTACACCCGGCCGCCCTACATGGCGGCCCATCAGGCCAGCGCGCTGGGACGGCGCATCCTCGACACGCTCGACCACGGCCCCGCTTTCGAACTGTTGATGGGCCACGACACCAACGTGACCGCGCTGGCCGCTACGCTGCGCGTCGACTTGTGCGGCGAGGGGTATGCCACGAACGACGTGCCCCCCGGCGGTGCGATCCTCATCGAGCGCCTGCGCGATGCACGCTCGGGCCTGCGCTACGTGCGCGCATCCTACCGCACCCAACCGCCCCAGGCGCTGCGCGGGCTGGGCACGCAGGTCTCGCTCACGCCGCTGCGTTTACCCGGCTGCGCCAAGGCCCCTGCCGCTACGATGTCTTCGCCGCTGCATTCGGGCAGCGCTTGGCGAAGTGACCACTTAGAAGGTGATCGTAAAACGGGGCGACATTGCGGCCGACGCGGCGCGAGGCGTGAGAAGGACGGCGGCCGCCCTCAGGAGCGCGGGTCGACGTCGACGATCCAGGTGATGCCGAACTTGTCGGCCAGCATGCCATACAGCGGCGACCAGGCCGAAGGGCCGATCGGCTGAAGGATCGCCGCGCCCTCGGCCAGCGCCTCCCACCGCTGCCGGACTGCGTCCGCCGACGTCCCGCGCAACGAGACGTAGAAGGCGTTGGTGCCGGCATCGTGGTCATGCCCCGCCTGCACGTCGAACGCCATGATGCGGAAGCCGTCCTCGGCGGCGACCTGGCCCCAGATGACGTGATCGGGCGACCCGGCAAGCTGGGCCTGCCCCATGGCGCCATAAGTCATCACAGTCTGTTCCCCGCCGAAGACATGCTGGTAGAAGTCGAGGGCTGCGCGGGCCTGGCCCCGGAAATTGAGATGGGTGGTAACGGCAAAGGTCATTGCTTGAACTCCTGGATCTACGGCGGCACTCGCTTTCGCCGGCCACCTCTTGCATAGCGGGGCCCAACTGCCATTTTCCGTCAGTAGGCCATGCCGCGATCCGATCGTCTCCTTCGACTGCTCCACGCGATGCGCACCATGGCGGGGCCGCTCACGGCGGCGCGGCTGGCGGAAGAAACGGGCGTATCGCCGCGCTCCCTCTACCGGGACATCGATGCGCTGCGCAGTGCCGGTGCACGGATCGAAGGCGAACGCGGCTATGGCTATCGCCTGCTGGAAGATCCGGCGCTGCCACCGCAAATGCTCGACCGGGACGAGATCGAGGTGCTCGCGCTCGGCCTCGCCGAAGTGCGCGCCTGGGGCGATCCGGCGCTGGCGCGGGCAGCCGATTCGGTTCTCGCGAAAATCGCCGCGACCCTGCCCGACGAGCGCGAACGGCAGTTGCTCCACGCGATCGCGCAAGTGTTCCGCCCGGAGCCGCGCTATGCCGCGCCGCTCGATCTGGCACCGCTGCGGGCGGCATGCTGGCAGGAGCAGGCGGTCGATATCCGCTATGTCGATGGCGATGGCGCGATGAGCGACAGGACGATCCTGCCGCTTGCGCTGTTCTACACCGAAACCTGCGTGACCGCTCTGAGCTGGTGCTGCCTGCGCGAAGATTTCCGGATGTTCCGAACCGATCGGATGGCCGATATCCGGGTGAACGGCACGAGCTTTCGTCCGCGCCGGGTGCCGCTGCTGCGTGATTATCTGGCACAGTTGCAGGCGCGGCACCGCGCGCGAGACGATCGCGGCAGCAACCCGGCCTCGGTAACCGTGAACTGAGTTAGGCACAGTTTGCGGCCATCTCTCAGTTGAACGGTAGCCCGTTTACATCAACCCCTCCCGGTATAACCGATGTTGCTGCCGCCGCAGTTCAGCAAGGTGCCTTTGGGTTGGTAGCCGTATCCCACGAAATCGGCCCATCCTTGCCGCTCAAAGTCCTTTCCCAGCTTTCCGAAAGCGGACATAATTTTGGGCGAGTTCGTAGACCGCATAACGTCAGGAAAGTTGGGCCTCGGCGACGGTCCGGACTTGAAACCTATGTCGTGTAAGCGAACCGTCGTTCATTTGAACTGCCGCCCCCGACTAACATCTCCTGCCCAGGGCCTACCCGCAAGCTCACAGGCTTTCGGCTGGCTGAGTAGCCCCTAGATTTCTAGACGCCTTCTGCTTTCAAAATCTGCTGCCGTTCGAGCTGTGCGGGGGACAGCATCCCGTCCCTGACCTGCTTGCGGACCGGATTGTAGAACATCTCGATGTAATCGAACACGTCCTGCCGGGCTTCATCGCGTGTTTTGTAGGTCCGGCGCCTAATGCGCTCACGCTTGAGCGAGGAAAAGAAACTCTCGGCCACCGCGTTGTCGTAGCAGTTGCCACGCCGGCTCATCGAGTGCTCAAGATTGTGAGCCCGGATGAAGGCCGCCCAGTCCATGCTGGTGAACTGCGAACCCTGATCCGAATGGATCAGCACCCGCTGCTTCGGCTTGCGCCGCCATACCGCCATGTGCAGCGCTTGCAGCACCGCATCGGTGGTCTGCCTGCTCTGCATCGACCAGCCCACCACACGGCGAGAATAGAGATCGATCACGACAGCCAGATAGGCAAAGCCCTCCAGGATGCGGATGTAGGTGATGTCGGTCACCCAGGCCCTGTCGGGGGCAGCGACGTCGAACTGCCGGTCCAGAGTATTGTCGACCGCCCGGGATGGCTTGCCGCCATAGCTTCCCGGCCGCCGCTTGTAACCGATCTGCGCCTTGATGCCTGCCAGCCTCGTCAACCGGGCAACACGGTTCGGGCAGCAGGTCTCGCCCTGATCCAGTAGGTCGTCGTGCAACTTGCGGTAGCCATAGACTTTGCCGCTGTCGTTCCAGGCTTGCCGGATCAACTTCGTCTGCCGCACATCTTCCCGGGTCCGTTGGCTCAGCGGGTTCTTCTGCCAGGCATAGAAGCCGCTGGGCTGGATGCGCAGGCACCGACACATCAATCGAACCCGGAACTGGTCACAATGCTCGGCGACAAATGCGTATCTCACTTTGCATCCCTGGCGAAATACGCGGTGGCTTTCCTAAGAAACAGCTGTCTCGGGCTCTGACGGCAGTTCCTGGAGCGAGAAGCCGAATGCATTGGCGCGTCGCTGGAGATTGCCGATTACCCGGCTGCGATACCGTTCTTCATATTGGGCTGCACCGGGGTCACTATACGCCATCCCGTGACGCAAAGCGTTGTAGAACAGCACGGCGAGCTTGCGCGCGGTGGCGGTCACAGCCTTGGCCTTTCCTGCCCTTGCAGACAGACGGCGGTAAAATGCACCGAGCGCGGTATCCGTCCGGCCTATCGTGGTTGCCGCAAGGCGCAGCAGCGCCGCCGCCCGGCTTGATGATCGGCGCGTTCTCGATGATAGCAGCTTGCCGCCTGATATCTTGTTGCCCGGCGCCAGGCACAGCCATGATGTAAAGTGCTTTGAGCTTGGCCACGCCGCAAGGTCAGTGCCGCACTCTCCGACCAGCTTGAGGGCCAGCGATGGTCCAATACCGTGGATCTGGGTCAGGTCTACTCCCAGCACGCGATAGAGCGCAGAACGAACTTCAAAGTCCGGCGCGTTCACTTGTTTGGTCCTGGTCCGAACCTTGGTCAAACGGGCAATATCGTACCCGTCGCCGCCTTCCAGGTCCCGGAGCGCAATCTCCAGCTTTCGGTCGCACTCCACGATCTTGAGCTGGTAAAAGTCGAACAGCGCGAGCGATTGGCACAGCGCGAAGACGTGTTCATCGCGCCAGTTGCCGGTCAAGGCGGAGCAGATTCTCTCGATGCTGGCATGGCACCGAACGTCACGCATCTGGGCGAGAATGACGGGGTCCCGCTCGCCGTCCGCGATGGCCCGGATAATGCGCAGGCCCGTGACGCCGGTGATATCGGAGACGACGTGGTGGAGTTGCACATTCATCTCCATCAGCGCCTTCTGCATGTGCTGGATATGCGATGCCGAGTACTCGATCAGTAGTTCACGCTGCCGCATATAGGCGCGCAACGTGGCGACCCCGGCTTTGGGGCGAAAACTGCCACGCAAGAGGCCGTAGCTGTGCAGCCGCTGAAGCCATGACGCATCATTCACATCGGTTTTGCGGCCGGGGACATTCTTTGCATACCGCGCATTAACGAGCATGACGTGGAACCCGTGCTCCTCCAGCACTTCGAAAGCTGGGATCCAGTAGACGCCGGTAGATTCCATCGCCACGCTTGTGACGCCGCACGCTTTGAACCAGCGGGCCATATCATGCAGGTCGCCGGTAAATGTGTTGAATGCGCGCACGGGCCGATCATCGGCGTCGGGATTGACCGCTGCCATGTGCATGGTCGATCCAATGTCGATCGCCGCCGCGCCCGGAACAATCATCGGCATATCACCGACCTTCGCCGCTTTTGATCTACTCATTCCACATCTCCTCCAGAACGGGAGGGCATGGGCGATGTAAACCGTCATTTTCCTAACCGGGGTCACCGCTGTGCGGCGCCACCACTCTCAAGTGCGCAATTGCCCACGGGCCACGTTTTTTAACGGGGTATCATGCCACCAATAAGCGAACGGCCGCGACCCTCCTGGCGAGCAGCATAGCACGACCCGTTTCTACCGCGCACAGGCGGGCTCAACCCACGACCGTTTTTTAGTATATCGCGCTCCTCGGTCACCCGGGCCAGTTCGCGCTTCAATTGGCGGATCTCGGCATCCTTGCTAGCATCGCCAGACACCACCTTCGCCAGTTGCCGCTTCCATGCGTACAGCGAATGCTGACTGACGCCGAGCCGCTCGGAAACCTCCGCTACCGGATACCCGCGCTCGGTGATCTGGGCCACCGCATCACGCTTGAACTCATCGCTGAAATTGGGCTTCCCCATCGTCGTCTCCTGTCCTCAAAATTAGGATAGAAGGCGTCTAGAAATCTAGGGGCTACTCAGATCGCGCGCGAGATCGTCGAGTCCGAAAAGGGTGGAGATCAGCGGGAGAACCTCATTGTCGAGAAGCGCAGGTGCTACTGGCCCTTTCTAACCAGCAACAGAGCCGGGGCACCTGCGCTGCTATTATGCCAACTGCGTCAATCCAAATGCGCTTGCCGGGGTGCCAAGCGGCAGCTTCTTGATGCGGGCCACGAGTTCTTCCTCGTCGTCACCGATGTTGTTCGCGGTCGGTGAATCCGCAGCGGGTGCGGGGCGGGCCACATGAACGATGTCGTCGCCCAGCATCCGCAGTGACAGGCTGCGGCGAGTGGTGCCGGCTGCGGTGTAGCCGCCACCGTGCAGGCAACTGGGATGGAAGATCAGCACGTCTCCGCGCCGCATTCCGCAGGTCACGATGTCCCAGGCGTCGCGATTGCCCTCGACGTCTGGGAGGCGTGGCATTTCCTTCTCGTCATAGACTGGCAGGGTGTCGTCACTCGGGTCGAAGTACGAGCCATTGTAGAGCGTCTCGTTGTGCGAGCCGCGCACCACCTCGAGCGCGTATTCCGATGCGATGTCCTGCAGGGGAATCCAGAACACCACGAACTTGCTGCCGTCGATCGGGTGGTAGGGCGTATCCTGGTGCCAGGGCGTGCGACGCACCGGCTTGTCGATGGCGCCCTGCTTGAAGAAGAGCTGGTCGTGGAAGTACCAGACGCCGCCCGACCCGAACACGTCGCGGGCGATATCGACCACGGGCGTATCGCGGAACATCGCGGCGAAGGTCGGTTTGGTGCTCGAATCCTCGACCGACTGGATGAACGTGCCGCCGCTCTCGGCATAGAGGTGCTGGGCGAGCGCGCTGGGGTTGTCGAAGTTGCCCTGCCAGGCTGCCTCGATCAGGGCCATGTCCGCTTCCGAGAAGGCGTTCTCCACGATCAGGACACCGTCGCGGAAGAACCGCTCCGCAAATCCGTCCCGTTCGGCCAGGCTGGTCTTCACTTCCGAAACATCTGCCATCGATCGTCTCCAGGGTTCCTCTGTAGCCCGTGCAAAACGCCATGCCGGGCCACCGGGCACGGCGCTTTGCCGCGTTCCTTCAGTCCTTCTTGTGAACCTGTGTTACCGATTCCGGCATCAGCAGCTGCGGCGCTTCGTAGAAGCGGCTGATCCGCCAAGTGCCATTCTCCTTGCGCAGGTCGAGGTCGTAATAGACGTAGACCTGCACATCGATGCCGGTCTTCGAGCGCCCCATACCATTGATGTAGGCGTAGACTTGCGCATCGTTCCCGCTCAGCTTCACGACGCGGAAGTTGGAGAGGACGTGCATGTGGTGCGACATGTCCTCGAAGACCTGGGCGTAGAAACCCCGGATCTGCTCGTGCCCCTCGAAGCGCGGCAGATGCAGACCGGTGAGGTCGAGCACGGCGTCCGAGGTGAAGTGGGTCATCATGAAGTCGAGGTCGTCGAGCTTGTCGACCGCTACGCAGTAGCCGGTGACGACCTCTTCCAGAGCATTCTTCTCGATCAGGTATTCGATGCCATCAATCATGTCGTCTCTCCGTTGTCCGGCGGGGCGCCGGGTCATTGTGCAAGCAGGATGTCGGCGGCGCGCCAGCCCACCGCCATGGCCGGCGCGTTGGTGTTGCCCGATACGAGCGCGGGCATGATCGAGCAGTCGGCCACGCGTAGCCCGACGACGCCGCGCACCCGCAACTGCGGGTCCACCACGGAACCGGCGTCGCCGCCCATGTGGCAGGTGCCGGTGCCGTGCAGGCCGCTGGTGGACAGGCGGCGGAAACTTTCCAGAATGGCGTCGTCGCTCTGGACGTGTTCTCCGGGGAGCAGTTCGGCGCCCATCACACCGGCAAGGGCGGGCTGCGCCATGAAGCGGCGCATGTAGCGCACGCTCGCGATCGCGGCCTTGCGGTCGTATTCGGTGTCGAGCCAGTTGGCGTGGATCACCGGCCTACCCTGCGGATCGGGCGAGGCGGCGTGCACGCTGCCTTCGCTGGTCAGCTGAAGAAGCTGCCCATAGACGGAGATCCCCGGCTGGCGATCGACCTTGCCCAGCGGAACCGGGTGATTGTCCTCGCTGAGCGCGAACGCATAGCCACCAAGGTAGAGCTGCAGATCGGTTCGTCCCTGCGGGTGCGCCACGTTGCAGAACGCGCCCACTTCCCACGGCCCGTTGGCCATCACGCCGCTGCGGCTGAAGACGTAGCGCAGCACTGAGCCGACCAGGCCGATACCGTGGTATCGCTGGCTGATCCCGGCCGGTTTCGTCATCCGGTAAGGCATCGCGTAGGACAAGTGCTCGCGCATCTTCTCGCCCACCGCCGGACTTTCGACGAGCGGGGCAAGGCCGGCGGCTTTCAGGCGGGCGCCGCTGCCGATGCCCGAGCGTTCGAGCAGCAGCGGGCTTTCGATCGTGCCGCAGCATACGATGACTTCGCCACGGACCTGCTCGACCCAGGGTGGTCGGCCGTCCCGCTGGAGTTCCACGCCGGTCACGCGGCCGTTCTCGATGATCATCCGCCGGGCCAGCGTGTGCAGCCTGTGCTCGAAGTTTTTGCGCTTGCGCGCCTGCGACACGAACACCCTCCCGCCGCTTTCGCGCCGGCCCCTGCGGATGTTGTGACTGTAGTAGCCGATCCGGTCGCCGGGCGTCGCGTTGAGGTCTTCAGTTTCGGTGAGCCCCATCCCCTTGCCGGCGGCGATGATCGCGTCGGTCAGGGGATAGCGGATGTCGCCCGGCGTAATCCGCACCGGACCGCCTGCACCCCGCATATCACTGCCGCCGAGCGCGTGGTCCTCCAGCGCCCGATACGCCTCGGTCATGCTGGCAGCGTTCCAGCCTGTGCAGCCCATGGCGGCCCAGTCGTCGTAGTCGTGCGCTTCGCCCCGGCTCCAGATCATGCCGTTGATCGCCGACGACCCGCCAAGGCCGCGTCCCCGGATCCACACTTCGGACACCTGGCTTTCCGGGTAGCGCCGATCGGCCATCTGATAGGCCCAGGTGTGTTCAGGGCTGTTGACCAGCTTGGCGATCCCCTTGGGCATGTCGATCAGCAGCGAGGCGTTCTCGCCGCCGGCTTCCACCAGAAGCACGCGGTGCGCGGGATTGCGGGACAAGCGCTCGGACAGCACCGAACCTGCCGACCCGGCACCGATGATGACATAGTCCCATTGCGCGCACACGGTCATGTCGCGCACCCCTGCTCCGCGAGACGCTTCACAGGTCGAACTTGAAGGTCACGCCGTACTCGCGCGGCGAGGTGTAGGAGACCTGGTTGAACAGGCCGGGGTTGTTCGTGACCGCTTCGACGTAGTGATTGTTGGCAAGGTTGCGCACCCAGGCTTCCAGCGTCCACCGGCCGTCATCGGGAGACCAGCCAATGGTCGCATTGACGAAGTGCGTGGGCTGGATGTGGACGAGTGGTTGCCCTTGCAGCCCCTGCAGCAGCTTGGTGTCGGTGTACGTATAAAGAACGTTGGCCCGCGCCTTGCCGCCACCGACGGCGGTTTCATATGTCGCCCCCGCAGATGCCGACCACTTGGGCGAGTTCTGCAGCGGCCGCCCGCTGAGATCGACGATCGCGCCGCCCGGGTCGAGGAAATCGAACGTCTTGTACTTGGCATCGAGGTAGGCGAGCGAACCGGTGAAAGTCAGTCCGTCGAAGGGCAGGGCGGTCGCTTCAAGTTCAAAGCCCTTGATCTCGGCCTTGGCCGCGTTGAAAATCGAGGTGCCGATCGTCGTGCCGTCGGGCAGGATGTAGTTCTGCGCCACCTGCATGTCGCGGTAGTTGGTGTAGAAGCCCGCGAGATTGAGGCGCAGGCGGCGGTCGAACAGATCGGTCTTCGCGCCCACTTCGAACGTATCGACCTTTTCCGGGTTGAACGGGCCGATGTCCGACGCCTGGCCCAGACGGCCGACGAAACCGCCCGACTTGAACCCGCGCGCCCACGAGGCGTAGAGCAGCGTGTCGGGCGTGACCTTGTAGTCGATGCCCAGCTTCCAGCCGATATTGTCCCACGAACGCTTGCCACGGGCGCGGAAACCGCCGAGCAGGACGTCGCCGCAGCTGCCTTCGTGCGTGCAGTAACGGCCGATGCCGTCGGGGTTGTAGTAGTTGTCCGTCCCGGCGACCATCTCGGTCGTCTCGTGGGTGTAGCGGATGCCGGCCTGCACGCGCAGCTGGTCGGTCAGGTCCACGTAAGTCTGCGCGAACAGCGAGCCGGACCAGTTGTCCTGATCCTGGGGCAGGTTCTGGCGCAGCCCCGGAGCGAAGGCTTCGAGCCGGACACTGTTGAAGTGGTCGTAGTGCGTCTTCATGTAGAAGCCGCCCGCCTGCAGCTTGATCGCGTCCGTGAGATCGGCGGCGGTGCGCAGCTCCTGGCTGAACTGCCAGCCCCGGGTGCCGCGGAAGGTGTCGATGCCCAGGCCGACGACGGCGTCGTTGTCGGTAAACTCCTCCAGATGGAAGCTCTTGTAGCCGGTGATCGCGGTGATATCGCCCAGGGGCGTGTTGCTGATGTTGGCGGTCAGCGTGGCGCGGTAATTGTCCATGTTGCTGAGGTCGGGGCCGAAGTCCCGCGCGCTGTAGTATTTGCTCGGCGCACGGCAAGGTGTCGCATCGGAAGCGCAGGGCGATGCGTACATCGGCAGGACTTGGTTGGTCGTCATCGTCCCGGCGGGGACGAAAATCGCGTAGTCCGGCCCGGTCGAGCCGTTGACGATAACCGGCGATCCGTTGCGCGCGCGGCCATATTCGCCGCTCAGCGTCACGTCGATGTCGTCGGTGGGCGTGTAGCGCAAATAGGCGCGCAGCACGGTGACGTTGCGGTGACCCATGTCGGAGCCGTCTACGATGTTGGTATAGAAACCGTCGCGCTGCGTGTGCATCGCGGAAATCTTGCCCGCGAGAATGCCGTCGATGATTGGCGCATCCACGGCGGCCTTGATGTCCATGCGGTTCCAGTTGCCGTAGGTGACCTCGCCGCGAACGCCGAATTCGCCGGTGGGCTGGCGCGTCATCACGTTGACGACGCCGCCCGTGGTATTGGCCCCGAACAGAGTGCCCTGCGGGCCGCGCAGCACTTCGATCCGATCAACGTCGAACAGATCGAGCAGCGCGCCCATCGAGAAGTATTGCGGAACGCCGTCCTGTACGATCGATACGGTGTTGCCGGCGAACGGATCGGGCTCGACGACACCGATGCCGCGGATGGTGAAGACCGCGCTGTTGGGCGTGTTGGTGAAGTTGTTGATCTGGAGGTTGGGGATGGTCCCCTGCAGGCCCTTTAGATCGACCGCCTTGAGGTTCTCGATCGCCTCGCCGGTGACGGCGGTGACCGCAATCGGGACCGACTGGATATTCTCGGACCGCTTCTGCGCGGTCACGACGATTTCCTGAAGCCCTTCATGGGGCGTGGTGTCGGCGGAACTATCCTGTGCGCGAACCGGCGCAGCGGTGAGCAGACCGGTGGTGACCAGGCAGGCGGCAATCGCGCACGCGGCCGTGCGGGTATACAAGAAACTGACCATTTTCTCCCCTCTCCCAAAGCGCGCTCCCGATTTTCGGGTGATTTTGCCGCGCCTCAATTCTCCACGTTTGCCTGCCGATACCCGGCAGACATCTTTATGTCGTTTTGTTGTACAACGAATTTGCATAAAGAATCGGCGACCGCACCTCGCACTTTGGCGAGGCGGCGCACGCCGGTAAGGCCGCCGCAGCGGCGCTCAGACGGGAGAGTGGCGAAGCGCCCTCAGTGGAGCGGGAAAACGCTCTGGAGCAGGTCGCGCAGGGTCTGCTTCTGGCGCTCGGGCGGCCAACCGGCCCGATCCTGCGACACGAGCGAAGCTATCCCGTTGACGAGAATCTGGATGCGGGTCGCGGCCAGAACGCAGTCGACGGCTTCGGGAAATTGCCCCGCGTCCTGAGCGCTCTTGATAAGGCGCAGGAACAGATGGTGCGCGTTGCTGGTGCCTTCGCGCCATTCGCGTGTCACATCGGGTTCGGCCGGTGCCATGCCCCAGAAGGCGAACCAGGTGTGCCAGTTGCGCCAGCGCTCCTCGGTGGTCGGCAGCAGCTCTTCCAGCGTCTCAAGCAGGGGGCGGTTGGTGCGGACAGCCTCGTCGATCAGCCCCTCGGCCATCCGGCGCGCGACCTGATGGGTGAAGACCAGCATTTCCAGCTTGCTGCTGAAATAGTGCGAAACGACCGTTGTGCTGTATCCAACGCGGGAGGCGACTTCGCGGATCGTGACTGCCTGCACCCCCTGTTCGTAGACCAACTGGTCCACGACCTGGGCGATCTGCAGTCGGCGCTCGTCATGGTCGACTACGCGCGGCATGCCGCCTCAGCCCGATTTTCGGTGAAAGTGCATGACCCCGCGCATAGACCAGCGCGGGGCCTCGCGGCAATCGGGGACATCGAGATTGTCAGCATGATTTTCGGTCGGAGACCGAAAGGACATGTGGTGCAACGTTAACCGCTGCCTTGGCCGCGCCGTCTGGTGACCGCGAGGACAAGCCATTGAACAAGGGCCGCCATGCCTGCCCGGATTAGAACATCCGTCAAGGATTTGAGCCTGTCGCAGCGCGAATACGATCGACTTCCGCATGAACTTCGACTTCTTCATGCAAAATCTCCAGCTTCCCCTAGCTTCGATTTTGCGAGATTCCTCTCGGCCCCACCGGTGGTGTTGCCCGGGGCAGGATCAGTTTGGGTAGGCCCGAGTCAGGCTGCTCAGGCGGTCGCGGATGTCTTGGGGCACGCGGAATTCGTCGCGGTGGTAGTCATTGCGCCCGGCGACCGATTCCTCGACCAGATCGTCGTGAAGGCTGCCCATCAGCCCATTGATCGCGCTGAGGAAGCGAGACATGCGGAATATCCTCTCGTCGGGTTCCAGCGTGCGCATGGTGTCGTAGAACGAGACCTGACGGCTGATGATCTTGCGCATGGCGTGGAAGCGGTGCGCGGTCAGCTTGGCCTCGCCCAGCCCCCCGCCCAGCCATAGCCTGAGGCGGCCGACTTCGGCGCGGCGGAAGCGCAGGAACCCTTCGGCGCCGTCCAGCCGCACACCCGCGACTTCGCGCTGTACGGCGATCCACACGGAGCGCATCAGCAGTACCCGCAGCAGCAGCGCATAGCCCAGCACCGCCGTTCGGCGCCCGTTGCGGTAGGAGTCTTGCAGGTGTCCCATCACCGCCACCGTCGCGCGGAACAGCAGCGGGGCGCGGTGGTTCCTGCCGTAGAGGACGAGGGCGAAGCGCAAGTGCTTGTAGCGTGCGCGGATCAGCTTGTAGCGCCGCCGCGCGTCGGACGGCAGATCGCCGGTCAGCAGCAGCGTGGCGGTCAGCGCGCGCAAGTCCGCCCGGTTCGCGCCTTCGCGCCAGAATTGTACGCACAAGTCCAGGCAGCGGCGCATGTCAGCCTCTCCGCAAGCGACGGGGATCGGGTCGGGCAGGCTGACCACAGGGTCGACGACGTCGTCCATCTCTACGGCCTCGAACAGGGCGTCAAGAATTTCGGGGGGGTACGGGGCAAGGGTGCTCATGCCGCCGCCCCCGCTTGCCCGCCGTGCGGCAGAGCGTGACGGCCGCGATAGGCCGACAGCGTCGGCACCAGCATGAACGCGGTCTTGAGGCACACCCCGGCAACGTAGGCCAGACCCGCGCCCCACAGTCCGAACAGGTGGATCAGCACGACCAGCAGCATCGCATAGCCCAACGCCGCCGTACCTTCCGCCACCAACGCGGAGCGTTCGCGCCCGGCCATGTAAAGCAGCGATTCCAGTGGGAAAGCCGCCATCGCCACGACCAGCGACGCGGTCATGAGCTGGAGCAGGTCGTAAGCCTCGACATAGCGCTTGCCGAACACGAGGTCGATCACCGGTTCGCCGCCGATCGACACGATCAGCAGGACCACCACGGCGATCGCGCCGGAAATCAGCGCGCTGCGCACGGCCAGCTGCCACGGGTGGCGGCTACTGGGATCGAGCCGCATGATCTCGGGATAGAAGCTGCGCGAGAGGAGTTCGGCGGGCTTGCTGGCGGAATCGAAGAACGTCGCGGCGATCTTGAACAGGCCTGCGGCGGCGGGGGTGAGCAGGGCGCCGACGACGAGGTTGCTGACCGGCCCCCATGCCGCCCAGATCGAGTGCGCGACATTGGTGGTCCACACGAAGCCCCAGGCGCCGGACAGGCGCCGTGCCGGGCCGAACAGGCCGGGCCGCAGTGCGTCGGTCATCCGGCGGCGGCGCAGTTCGCGGATGGAAAGCGCCCACAGGCACAAGTCGCCGGACAAGTCGGCGATGTACCAGGTCAGCACGAAACCGGTGAAGCCGAAGCCGCACAGGTAGGACAAAGCGGCACCGAACGCGCGCACAAGCGGGGTCACCAGCTGTTGCAGCGCGATCTGGTCGAACCTGTCGAACACCCTGAGAATGCCGGTGGGGGTCGCCGCCGTCATCGTCGGGATCAGCGTGCAGTAGAGCATCGCCATGTTCAGGTTCTCGGCGCCGATGCCGAACCATCCGGCGGCATGGGGCAGCAGCAACAGGCCCCCCGCAAGGCCGATCAGTCCGCTGGCGAGATCGAGGCCGACCGCAAATCCGGTGACGTCGCGCAAGGTTGCGGTATCGCCGCGCTCGAGCGCGGGCGCACCATAGCGCACGATGAACTGCCACGTCTGGAACTTGACCACGGCGCCTACGCCATTGGCGTAGGAGTGGATGAGCACGAGCGTTCCGAACAGCGCGGGCGCCATGCCGCGCCCTGCGCAGGCGAGCGCGATCAGGCCGAGCAGCGCGCCGCCGATCTTGCCCGAAGCGAGGTAGGACGCATTGCGAACGATGGTGCGGAACACCCCGTCCGAGAACCAGCGTTTCATGGGTAGGCTTGCCATTGTTCTATGCTGCGGCTCCGACGAAAGGGAGGCCGCCTTCGTGTGCGATCAGCAGCGCGTTCACCGCCACCTTGGCGCGGGAGATCACCTGTTCCAGCGGCGCTTCGGCGTCCAGTTCGACGACCGGCGCAGTGCCGAAGCGCAGGCGCGGCACGTCGGCGATCTTGCGCGCCAGCGAGGTGAAGCGGTGGTCCGGCTTGCGCGTGGCGGCGACGTCGAGCGAGACGTTGAGCCGGAGCACGAGGTCGGGCGATTGCTGCGTCATCGTCTCGAACATGCGCCGCTCCGATGCCGCCAGCATGCCGACGAGGCCGCCGGGGCGCGCTGCGGCAAGGCCGGGGCCGTCCATTGGGCCGGGGATCTCCAGCTGCGGAAAGCGGTCGGCGATGATCGTGCGGCCTTCGCCGCGCAGCCGCATCATCCGGTGGAAGCGGAGCAGGCGGCGCAGCGAGAAGGCGTAGATCACCAGTGCCGCGCCAAGCCCCGGGCCTTTTTCGCCCTGCGCCTTGCGCGCCTTTGCATGGATCGACTTGTCGAGCCTGCCGCCCAGCAGCGGCAGCCGCGCGATCAGGCGGCCGATGTTGCCGGACTGCTTGCCGAGGTGGCAGGTGACGGTGGGTTGTCGCTGCCCCAGCCATGCCTGCAGTTCCTGCGTCAGCGTGGACTTGCCCGAGCCGTCGCAGCCGATCACGGCGATCAGCGGAGGAACCCGGGTCATGCCGCCGGTGCCTCGACCTGGATCAGCGCGAGCGCGGTGGCGAGCACTTCGGGATAAGGCCGCGTCGCGTCCACGTCGACGATATGCGCGCCGCCGAACTTGAGCGTCGGCATCACCGCCAGTTTTCGTTCCAGCGGCGCGCGGGTGTGGTCCGACTTGCGGCCCAGCGCCGTCTCGACATCGATGTTGAGGCGGATCACCAGCGTCGGGCGATAGGCCGCCATGTCCTCGTAGAGCTGCCGTTCGCGCGCGGCGAGGCGCTCGACCAAAGCCGATCCCCGGCGCGTCCACGCCAGGCCCGGACCGTCGAACCCGCCCGCCAGTTCGGCCTGCGGATAGCGGTCGGTCACCACCCGGATGCCGCGCCGCCGGAAGGCGAGCACTCTTTCGAACCGCCGCCTGCGCGCCAGCGAGAAACCGAACATCGCCAGCGCCGTCGCCAGTCCCGGCAGGCGCTTGTCCGGCGCGGCGTGGGCCTTGTCGGCCTTGCCGGTCAGGAATTTCTCGGCCAGTGCGCCGACGAGCGGGATGCGCCCGATCCGGCGGCCGAGGTCGCCGGTGCCGAGCCCGAGGTACATCGAGCGCGTCGGCCCTTCGCGGCCGAGCAGCGCGGTCAGGTCGCGGGCGAGGGTGGACTTGCCCGACCCGTCGCATCCGATCAGCGCCACGCACGGCGCCAGCGCGCACCGTCGCTGCGCCGCGCCCCGCCCGAGCGTCGCATCGAAAGGAGAGAAAATGGTAATTCGGTCAGGTGAGGTATGGATCGTCATAGTTCTGTAGCCATGTTGCGCTAAGTCTGGGGCACCCTCGTGGTCCGGTGCCTGCAACGCGGCCCGGGATCGGGCCTCTAGTCTCCCAACCTGATGCGAAGCTGATGCGCGCGGCGCGTTGTAATTCGGCCTGCGTGCGATTTGACGAGCCCCGATTCCCGGCGTAGTCCGGAACCGAATTCGGGCGGTTTCTACGCCTTTCCCTCCTCCCTGCCGGAGCTTTCGCGTTGCCCCGCCTGCTGCTTGCGGAAGATGATGCCGACCTTGGCCCGGCAATCCGGCGGGCGCTGGAGCTGGAAGGCTACGTGGTCGATCTCTTCACGCGCGGGGATGATGTGTTCGCTGCCGCGCGCAGCAACGATTACGACGTAATCCTGCTCGACATCGGCCTGCCGCACGGCTCGGGGCTGGAGGTGCTGCGCGATCTGCGCGACGCGCACGACGCGACGCCGGTGATCATCGTCACCGCGTTCGACCGCACCCAGCAGCGCGTCGCCGGGCTGGACGCGGGCGCGGATGACTACGTGGTCAAGCCGGTGGACCTTGAGGAACTGGCCGCGCGGATCCGCTCGCAGTTGCGCCGCCGCGACGGGCGGCAGAACGACAGCATCGAGGTCGGCCGTGTCACGCTGGACTTCACTGGCCATGTCGCCGCGCTGGACGGACAGGACGTGCCGCTGACCGCCAAGGAGTTCCGCGTGCTCGCGCTGCTGATGCGCCGCAGCCGCCGCTTCGTGTCGAAGGCCGATCTCGAGGCCGAGTTGTACGATCAGGACAACTGGGCCGAATCAAACACCGTCGAAGTCGCGGTTTCCGCCCTGCGCCGCAAGTTCGGGAAGGACTTCATCCGCACCGCGCGCGGCCTCGGCTACATGGTGGGCGGGCAGGACGCATGAAGAGGCGGCGCTCCTCGCTCTCGATGAAGCTGTACCGGCGGGTGCTGCTGCTGCTGGCGCTGACCGGGCTGGCGATCGGCGGGGTGCTCTACTCGGTCGCCCTGCGCGAAGTGGAGCGGGCTTCGGACGCCCAGCTGGTGAACGCCTCGCGCCTGCTCTACATGATGATGCAGGACGATCTGGCTGCGGGCGTTCTGGTGCGGCACGACCGGCTGGTCGGCGTCGACGGCGATCCGCTGCTCTCCACGCAGGAGACGCAGGCGTTCCAGGCATCCTACGATTCGTGCATGTTCACCGTCTTCTGGGAAGGCCGGCCGGTCGCGCAGTCGGGTTGGGGAGCGCCGGTCTCGGCGGTGCCGCGTCGGCCCGGCCTGCACGATTTCCAGGCGCTGGGCGGTGCCTGGCGCAGCTACGGCATGCGCGGCCGCGATCCGCGCCTGCTGATCGTCGTGGCCGAGCGCGGGGCGATGCGCGAATTCTCGATCGCGCGGCTGAGCGGCGAACTGGCGCTGCCGATGCTGGGGCTGCTGCTGGCGGCGATGCTGGTGCTGTGGTGGACGCTGCGCAAGAGTCTGTCGCAGGTCGAGCGGCTGGCCTCGACGCTGGGCGCACGCTCGCTGTCGGACCTGCAGCCGCTGGAGCCCGAGGAATGGCCGCGCGATGTGGAGCCGCTGATCGAGGCGCTCAACAAGCTGTTCGCCCGGCTGGAGAACGCCTATGAACTGGAGCAGGCCTTCACCGACGACGTGGCGCACGAACTGCGCACGCCGCTGGCCGCGATCCGTGCACAGGCGCAAGTCCTGCGCCGCCTTGCGCCCGCCGCGCTGGGCGAGGACGTGGTGCGCCTGCTGGCGATGGTCGATCGCACCAATCACCTGGTCGACGGGATGCTGACGCTGGCGCGGCTCAATGCCACCTCGGTGGCGGCGCGATCGGTGGACGTTCATGCGCTGGTGGCCGAAGTCGTCGCCGATGCGCTGATCGAACTGCCTGCCGATGCGATCGAGGCGAGCGTGATCCCCGACCATATCGTGCGCTGGCGCTGCGATGCTTCGCTGCTGCAGATCGCGTTGTCGGCGGTGATCGGCAATGCGCTGCGGCACGCGCGCGGCGGGGGCCATCTCGACATCGCCATCGTGCGCGGCGGAGACCGGCTCATCGTCACCATTGGGGATCGCGGTCCGGGCGTGCCCGCCGCCGAGCGTGAGCGGCTGTTGCTGCGTTTCGAGCACGGCGGTTCGGCAAGTTCGGGCAGCGGCCTCGGTCTTTCGATCGCGAGCAAGGCGATGACGCTGCTCGGCGGCACGATCCGGCTGGAGGACCGCCCGGACGGGCCGGGCCTGCTGGTGGTGCTGACGCTGCCATCCACCCAAGGCTGACTTTTCCTCACGCTCACCGGAGCCTCATTTACGATGACCACAAGGCATGTGCTGGCGGCGCTCTGCCTCATTCTCCTCAGCGGTTGCGGCACGGCGCCGCCGCTGCGCCACATGACAGCCGCGCAGGCCCCCGCCCCGCGCGTGGAGCTGGCGCCCGACGGGGTGACCCGTACCACCACGCTCTCGGTCCTGACCTACAATGTCGAGGGGCTGGGCTGGCCCGCGCGTTCGGGGCGTGAGGGCGACCTGCGGCGCATTGGCGAGCACCTTGCCGCCTTGCGCGCGGCGGGGAAGGCGCCGGACGTGGTGATGTTCCAGGAGGTGTTCAGCGGCGCCGCCAAGAAGGCGATCCTCGCGACCGGCTATCCCGCCATCGTCCACGGACCCACGCGCCTCGCCCCGCATGCCACGATGTTCCGCGACAAGCTGCCGGGCCGCGCGGACTGGCGGCGCGGGGAGATCGGCATGCGGATGACGGGGAGCGGACTGGTGGTGGCATCGTCCTATCCGGTGCTGCTCACGCGGCACCAGGCCTATGGGCGGCGGTCCTGCGCAGGGATCGACTGTCTTGCCAACAAGGGCGTGATGCAGGCGCGCATCGCGGTGCCCGGCGTGCCGGTGCCGGTGGACCTGTTCGATACCCACATGAATTCGCGCGGAGCCTCGCGCGCGCCGCTGTTCCGCAATCTGGAGGCGCACGCCCGGCAGGCGAACGAGGCGTCGCACTTCATCGAGCAGAACCACGACGATCGCTTCCCGATCGTCTTCGGCGGCGATTTCAACATGCGCCATTCGCAGGGGCGGTGGGAGAACTTCACCCGCTACCAGCCGATGGAACTGGTGCACCGGGCCTGCATGGAGCCGAACTCGGGCTGCGACGTGCGCATGTCCTGGGATGGCGACGAGCCGTGGGTGGACACGCAGGACCTGCAGTTCTTCGAGAGCGGGCAGGGCGTGGGCATCACCCCGATCCGGGTCGAGGCCCTGTTCGACGGTGGCCCCAACGGCCCGGTGTTGTCGGACCACGACGGCTTTATGGTGACCTATCGCCTGAGTTGGCGCGATCCTTCGTGAGGATCAGCGCAGCCGCGTCGGGACGCAGGGTCACGCTGTAACTGCGGGGAGCCCCGCGATCATGCCGTCATGGATCGGTTCGTGGACCTCGTTGGTGAGCTTGATGACGTTCGCCGTGATCTGAACGCATTCGTTCATTTGGGAGCGCGCCATCAGGTTTACCAAAGTGTACCTGCGAATAGCTGGGGTCGGCCAAGAGGCTTTGTGAAAGAACCAGGATGAAGGGGCCATGCATCTTTTGGACGACCGGTGCCGAAGCCAGCGCACTATTGCCTGAAGGGAAAGGCGGGGCGTGTCAAGATGATGGCGTGCGGCCGGATACTATCCATCGAGCTAGCACTGCCGTGGAACCGGACTGTCTGCACCTGAGGATCCGGATTTGACGCGTGAACGGCAAAGAAGGGGCGTGTTCGGTCAGGCGGGTTTTCTTCGCGCGCGGCGGGCACTGGACAGGCCGCTATGGAGCGCAGCGCTCACCGCCCGAAATGGCGAAAAGGGTGAAGGCGGACGTTATCTAATCGCCAATTCCACCAGAACGACGATCGCCGCTATAATACAGCCCCAAAGTCTTATGCGCTGCCAAGTGATGAATTCTGGGCTGTTCTGCACGCTCACCTCCAAATGGCGCGACCAAAATAATCGAGGGCGTTT
>NZ_JABXWS010000098.1:0-26370 GCF_015594425.1 Novosphingobium sp. HR1a | reverse complement strand
GCTTGCTGACTGTCCGAATTTGTCCACGCAGCCTAGGCCGTCAGCCGCCGGTGGCAGGCCATGAGCGACAGGGCGATCCCCGCGACCCCCGCGCCGAACACCATGTCCACAAGGTAATGCGTACCCTCGACCGGCGTGGACAGCAGCATCCCGGCGTTGAGCGCGACGATCCACCAGCGCAGCGCTGGAATGCGCCAGCCCGCCGCGATGTAGAGCACCGCCGCCGCCGTATGGAAACTCGGCGCGGAGACGATCCCGCGCAAGTGACCCAGATCGACGACGTGAACCTGGTAGGCCCGCAGCGCCGGGATCAGGCCCTCCTGCCACTGCTCGCTTTCGGGCATGTAGGGGATCGCAGCATGCCACAGGTAGGAAAACGGGCCGATGGCGGGCATCAGGCTGAACAGCAGCAGGGTGATGATCGTGGCCAGCCAGAACCCGGCGATGAAGCGATAGGCCTCGTCATGCCGCTCGCCCCGCGCCGCGCACCACAGCAGCACTACGGGGGTGACGTAAATGCTGCGATAGACCACCGTGCCCACCGCCTGCAGCACCGGATGCGCGGCGACGAGGCGGTAGAGGCTCACCCAGTCGAACCCCATGGCCACGTCGATCGCCTGCAACCTCGAGTCGGCATAGCCGCTGGTCAGGGCCGCCACCGGGTAGCTGGCGGTCGCGCCCATCAGCGAGATCATCGTGAAGATCGCGGCGTACTCGCTGAAATGCGCGAGCGGCAGCGCATGGCGCCAACTGGTTCGGGGCAGGACGAAGCGCGCGAGCAGGGCGAGCAGCCCGGCGGCGTAGAATGGCCGATTGCCCGCCTGCCACGGATCGATGACGAGTTGCGCGCGGTGCATCAGCACGGTCAGGACGGCAAGGCTCAGCAGCATCGCGCCCCAGACCTGCGGCCGGATCGCCGGGCCGGAGCGGCGCAGTTCCACGAGCGCCGGAGTGATCGCGGCAACAGGCGTCGCGGTGCCAGTGGGAACGGTCGTGGCCCACCGGGGCGGCGTCGATTGCATTGGTCGTGGATCCTGGGCGATAAGTGCGAACGAGAAGCCTATCGCCGCTTAAGCCTCCATGAACCAGTGGAATTGTGCGTGGGTCAGGCCGGAACCAGCCCCGCCTCGATCCTTTCGCGCACGTGGGCGGGCCATTCGACCGGGCGGTGGTCGTTCAGGTCCATGCAAACCAGCACCACTTGCGCGCGCAGGCGATCGCGGCCCTCTCCGGTGAAGACCACCTCGATCCCGCAGCTGGTACGGCCGAGGCGCTTGGCGGTGACGGTCATCTCCAGCCGGTCGCCGAGGCGGCTGGGCGAGACGAATTCGACGTCCAGCTTCACCGTCGGCACGCCGATGTGGTGTTCCAGATGCATGGATGCGAAGTCCATGCCGAGGTCCTGCGCGAACCAGTCTTCCACCGCGCCGTTCAGCATCTCGAAGTAGCGGGGGTAGAAGACGATCCCCGCTGGGTCGACATGCGCGAAGCGCACTTGCGTGGAGGTGGTGAAAGGCATCGGCGAGAGGTCCTAGAGAATGGAAGTCTTGAGCTGGGTCAGCAGGGTCAGAAGCTGGCGCTGGCTGTCCTCGGGAAAGTCGGCGAGGGCTTCGCGCACCCAGCCGTGGTGGGCCTCTGCCAGTACGGCGAACTGGACGCGGCCGTTCGGCGTGAGCGAGACGATGGCGGAGCGGGCGTCTTCCGGGTCGGTGTACGAAGAGACGAGGCCCTGTTCCTGTAACTGGCGCACGATCGCGGTGACGTTGCCGTTCGACACCAGCAGCGCGCGCGACAGTTCGCCCATGCGCAGGCCGTCCGGCGCGCGGTCGAGCGTCGCGAGGATGTCGAAACGGGGCAGGGTGGTGGAGAACTGGTCCTCGAAATTGCGGCGCAGGCGCTTCTCGATGATCTTCGCGCAGTCGAGCAGGCGCACCCAGACGCGCAAGTCGAGCGTGCCGGACGGCGCGGTGCTGCCGGGAATCGTCTTTTCCATCGTCGCCAAGGCTCCTCGTTCTCCAGGAGGTTCCATAGCGGGGGATGCGATTATGTCGATTCCTGCAGGCATAAAGTTTCTTTCGGGCAAGCAACCCTGCGTTGAAGCAGACCCTTCGACAGGCTCAGGGTGAGCGGGGTTGGAATGAACCTCCCAATTCCGCTCAGGCTGAGCTTGTCGAAGCCCCGGCCGCGGGGCGCGAGGGTCAGGCTCGTGCGCCCTCCGCCTGTTTCGCGGCGCGCATCGCCATCTGCTGGCCCAGTTTGTAGGGCGCGGGGATCGGCTGTTCCTCATACCCGGCCGAGGCCGCCGCGCGCAGCGTCCACACCGGGTCGAACAGGTGCGTGCGGCCCAGTGCGACGAGGTCGGCGCGGCCTGCCGTCAGGATCGAGTTGACCTGATCGGCATCGGCGATGTTGCCCACCGCGATCGTCGGTACGCCTGCCTCGTTGCGGATCTGGTCGGCGAACGGGGTCTGGAACATGCGGCCGTAGACCGGGCGGCCTTCGGGCGCGGTCTCACCGGCGGAAACGTCGACGATGTCCACGCCCGCTTCGCGCAGCAGCCTGGCGATTTCGACCGCCTCGGCAGGGGTCACGCCCGCTTCGCCGACCCAGTCGTTGGCGGAAATGCGCACCGCCAGCGGCTTGTCCTGCGGCCATGCGGCGCGGACCGCCTCGACCACGCGCAGCGGGAAACGCATGCGGTTTTCAAGGGAGCCGCCGAAGGCGTCGTCACGCGCGTTCATCACCGGGGTGATGAAGGCCGAGAGCAGGTTGCCGTGGCCCGCCTGCACCTCGAGCATGTCGAAGCCGGCCTTGTCGGCCAGCATGGCGGTCGCGACGAATTGCTGGACGATCCGGTCCATGCCCTTCGCGTCCAATGCCTGCGGGACCGTGCCGCCCTTGCGCCACGCCTGCGCGCTGGCGGAGACGATCGGCCACGGCGCGTCCATCGGCACGTCGTAGCCCACACCTTCACCGGGCACCTGACACGCGGCGCGGGCGCCAGCATGGCCGATCTGAGCGCAAGTCTTCGCCGCCGAGTGCTGGTGCGCGAACTGGTTGAAGGCGGTCCAGCGCTCGGCCTGACCGTCATGCCACAGGCCGGGGCAGGCGGGGGTGGTGCGGCCCTCGGGCGCGACGGCGAGCATCTCCGTGACCACCAGACCGGCACCGCCCAGCGCGCGCGAACCGTAGTGGACCGAGTGGAAGTCGTTGGCGTAGCCGTCCGCATCGGCGGAATAAGTCAACATCGCCGGGATCACCACCCGGTTGGGCACGGTCATCCCGCGCAAGGTATAGGGCGTGAACATCGGCTGCAGCGGCACGTTGCGGCCTTCGTTGCCCGCCCAGAACCAGCGCTCCAGCCCTTCCAGCCAGGCGGCGTCGCGCAGGCGCAGGTTTTCGTGGCTGACGCGCTGCGAGCGGGTCATTAGCGAATAAGCGAACTGCGGCAGGTCGAAGCCGAGGTAGCGGTCCAGCGTCTCGAACCACTCGGTCGAATTGCGGGCCGAGTTCTGGATCTTGAGCACCTCGACATGGCGCTCCTCCTGATATTCGGCGAGCGCGGCCGCCAGTTCCTCGCGGCCCGTGATGCCGGGGCGGTCCAGCACTTGCGCCAACTTGATCGCGTCTTCCAGCGCCAGCTTGGTGCCCGAACCGATCGAGAAGTGCGCGGTGTGGGCGGCATCCCCAAGCAGCACGACGTTGTCGAAAGACCACTGCTTGCAGATCACGCGGCGGAAGTTGATCCACGCCGCCGAGCCGCGCAAGTGCGTGGCGTTGGAGATCAGCGGGTGGCCGTCCAGATGGCGCGCGAAGATTGTCTCGCACAGCGCGATCGAATCGGCCTGCTCCATCGCGTCGAGGCCAAGGCCGGTCCACGTCTCGGGCGAGCATTCGACGATGAAGGTCGAATGCGTCTCGTCGAAGCGGTAGGCGTGCGCCCAGATCCAGCCTGCGTGAGTCTTCTCGAAGATGAAGGCGAAGGCATCGAACAGCTTGGTGGTGCCCAGCCATGAGAACTTGTTGGTCTTGGTCTGGATATCGACGCCGAACTTCTCTTCGTTGGCGGTGCGGACCATCGAATTGATGCCGTCCGCCGCCACGATCAGGTCGAAGTCCGCGAACTGCGACAGGTCCGCGTCGAACTGCGTCTCGAAGTGCATCACGACGCCCAGCTCGCCCGCGCGGGCCTGCAGGATCTGCAGCAGGTGCTTGCGGCCGATGCCGATGAAGCCGTGGCCCGAGGAACTGACGGTGTTCTCGCCCACGGTGACGTCCACGTCGTCCCAGTGCGCGAAGCTGTCGACGATGGTGGCGGCGCTGACCGGGTCGTTCGCCTGCAGGTTCACCAATGTCTGGTCGGAGAACACCACGCCCCAGCCGAAGGTGTCGCCCTTGCGGTTGCGTTCGAAGACGTGGACCTCATGCGCAGGGTCGCGCAGCTTCATCGAGATCGCGAAGTAGATACCGGCAGGTCCGCCGCCGAGGCACGCAATACGCATGGATGTCTCTCCTGAATTGCTTCATGCCTAAACTAATATGGTTGCACGTGCAAGTTGTTTGAGCAGGGAGATCCGGCGAGCGCTACCTGCCGTTTCGCCTGCCGAATATCTCGGGCAGCGCGGCCAGCGGCAGCACGCAGAACAGCCATAGCATCGCGCCGATGAGGGCGGTCTCGGCGCCCGCCATCGATGCGACGCAAGCCAGCGCGAGCAATATGGCGCCGCCTGTCCGCCATGCGTCGGCGCGGTCCTGCGTCTTCGCCCGCCGGATCGCGTGAAATCCCGCCGCAGCCAGCAGCAGCGACAGGTACGTTGCCGCGATCATGGGTTCACCTTCGCGTTCATGCGGCGCGTCACCCTCGCGGCCGCGATCCACAGGACGATGCCGATTGCGGTAGCGGTGAGGTCCGCTCCGGCCCGTATCCAGTCGCCCCTCGGCAGCGTCGTCGTGAGCGGGAGGTTCGCCAGCGCGCTCGTTACCGGGAGCGACAGGCACAGCAGCGCGGCGAGCTGCAGTTGTTCGCCCCATGCCCGGCCCCAGGGGCGCAGACCGGCGTGGATCAGGGATGCCAGCCAGGCCAGGAAGTAAACCGAGGCCGCCATGACGCGCCTGTCATCCATGCCCGGGGCCAGCAGCCGTTCGCCGTGGAGATAGGCCGCGCAGGCGATCACGTTACCGGCTACGGCGGCGACGGTGATCCGGCTCGCCATGGCCTGAAACGGCGACATCGTCTTGCGGGCGCGCTTTTCGGTGAACAGGATCAGTCCTGCCGCGACCATCGCGGCGCTGGCAAGGCCGGTGAGGAAATAGAGCCACCGCGCGACCGGGCCGCCCCACTCGATGAAGTGCAGCCCGGCAAGGAACGCCTGCGTCTCCCTTGCGGGTGAGCGCTTCACCAGCACGCGCAGCAGCTTGCCGTCGGAGCCTGCGAAGTCCACGCGGTCGGGGAAGTTGGCGATGCGGTCGTCGCGCTGGCGCCAGATCTCGACCACGGCATTGGCGCGGTCGGGCTGGCTGACATAGATGTTCACGGCAGGTCCGCCGCCCCAGGCCCGTTCGGCGCGCGGCAATAGCGCCGCGAGGTCCACGGTGCGGCGGGGCGCGCCCGGCGGCCAGTCGCCATCGATGCCGCCGTCGATGTAGAGCGATTGCGCGGCGGCGGTCTGGTAGCCTTTCACATCGCCGCCGTTCAGCATGGCGACTCCGGCGGGAATGTAGGCGTAATAGATCAGGACGAGGCCGGTATAGGCCATCATGACGTGGAACGGCAGCGGCAGCACGGAGAGCACGTTGTGCGCGTCCATCCACGCCCGCTGGCGCGAGGCCCCGGGGCGGAAGATGAAGAAATCCCGGAATATCCGCTTGTGGATGATCACGCCGCTGATCGAGGCGGCGAGCATGGCGAGGCCCGCCGCACCGACGATCAGGAAGCCCAGCTGGCTGGACTTGCGATCGATCCCCAGCGTGTAGTGATAGCGCATGAAGAAGAACCCCGCGTCCATGTCGCGCGGGATGCGGGTGCCGGTCTGCGGGTCGAGCCGGTGCGTGGTGGCCTTGCCCGCGCGGTCGGTCCAGACGAGGCGCAGCACCGGCTCGCGCGGGGTGGGGATGACGATGCGCCACTGCCGTGCATCGGGCGCGACGCGGGTGAGGTACGCGCGGCCCATTCGCACCGCATGGGTGCGGTCGATGGTGACGGGAGAGCGCAGTTCGGGCGTCGTCCAGAGATTGATCTCGGTGTAGAACAACGCCAGCGATCCCGTCAGCAGGACGCCGAACAGCACCCAGCCCAGCAGCAGCCCGCACCAGGTATGAAGCCAGCCCATCGACTGGCGCAGGGTGTCCTTCACCGCCCCAGCCCCAGCAGCAGGCCCATGGGCAGCGCCGTGCCCACGAGCAGTTCGCACCAGATGCGCGTGACGCTGCGGACCGCGAAGGCCCGCAGGATCACCGCGACGAACACCATGAAGGCAAGGCAGGTGGCGAGGATGTTCGCGTCCACGCCGTCCATCGGCAGCACGCGTACGGCTGCGCCGATCCACGCGTAGCACAGCGCGTAGGCGCCGACGGTGGCCGCCAGCACGCGCGCGGCGATCGCGCGCCAGTTCGGCTCTCGCCCTGGCTTCGGCCTCCCCGCCACGGTCAGAACCGCTGCTCGAAGGTGACCGCGACGCTGCGCGGCTCACCTAGGACCCACTGCGAGGTGGAGTAGCTGTTCTGGACGTAGATCCTGTCGAAGACGTTGCGCAAGTTGAGCGTCACGCTCGTCTTCTCTGCAAGGTCGTAGCGGGCCGAGGCATCGACCAGCGTATAGGCCGGGATGCGCCGGGTATTGGCGGCGTCGGAGTACCGCTTGCCGACATACCGCAGGCCCGCGTCCAGATGCAGCGGCTGCACCGGCCGCCATGACAGCCACAGGTTGGCCGCCTTTTCCGCGACGCCGATGGGCATGTTGCCGTCCCGGCTGACCAGCGCGGTGTCGACCAGTTCGTCGAAGTCGTCGTACCGCGCGTTCAGGATCGTGCCGTTGGCGAGCACGCTGAATTCCTTCGTCACCGCCAGTCCGAACGAGGCCTCGACGCCGTAGGAAGATTGCTGTCCGACCTGCACCGACACCGTGGGATCGTTGGCGGATCGGGTCAGGATCTTCTTCTTGACGATGCGATAGCCCGACAGCGTGAACTCGCCGCGTCCGTCCAGGAAAGTCGCTTTGACCCCGGCCTCCCACTGGCGCCCGGTGGAAACGTCGAAGGTGGTCTGCGCCAGCGTCGCCGTGAGGAACGCCGTCACCGGGTCCGCCGCCGCCGAATACTGCGCATAGAGCGAGATCGTGTCGCTGGGGTTGTAGACCAGCCCCGTGCGCCAGCTGGTGCTCGGATAGCGGGCGGTGTAGTCCGCCGCCGGATCGAGGGCATCGTGCCGCTCGGTCTTCGGACGGTCATAGCGCAGCCCCGTCACCAGTGAGAGCCGGTCGGACAGCGAGAGCCGGCTTTCGCCGAACAGCGCCCATTGCTGCACATCGGTCTTGTACTTGTAGCGGGTGCCGAATGTGCCGTCGAGGAACGTGCCCGGCGTATAGTCGCAAGGATCGACGAGGTCGAAGCGGCTGTTGGGCGAACTGTCGGTGCGCAGCAGCGAGCCGGTGTTGTACTCGCCGCCCAGGCTCAGGCGGTGGTCCATGCCAAGCAGTGTATGATCGAACACCGCGTTGAAGCGGTCGCCCCACTGTTTCGTCTTGTAGACAATCTCCAGATAGCTCGAGCGGCGGATCTGGTCGCCGGACCAGGCATAGCCCTCGGCATTGCGCCAGTGCTTGAAGCCGGTGAGATAGTAGGCGACGTTGGTGATCGTCACCCCCTCGGCCGGTGTCCATTCGGCCTTGGCCTGGGTCCAGGCATCGTCGAAACGCAGCGAGCGGTCGGCGATGTTGTAGTTCTTCTTGCGGATGTCCCGCACCAGCTTGCCGTCTCGCAGCGGAGTGCCGTACCAGATCGTCGGGTCGAGGTCGGCGCGGTCGTGCGTCAGCGTCAGCACGAGGTCGTCGCGCGCCTGCCAGCGCAGCGCCGCCGAAAGCGCAAGACTGCGCGATTGCCCGCGCTCCATCCACCCGTCCGAACGGTTGTAGCTGAGATCGACGCGGTACGAGAGCCTGTCTCCGATCGGCCCGCCGATCCCGCCCGCCGCCGCATAAGTATCGAACGAACCGCCGCTGAGACGGACCTCGCCTTCGAACTGCTCGGTATTGGGCTTCTTGCGCACGACGTTGATCGCGCCGCCGATGCCGCCCTCTCCATAGAGGACCGAGGCCGCACCGCGCAGGACCTCGATCCGCTCGGCCATCCACGGGTCGGCGGGGAAGGTCTGCGTGGTCGTCGTGTAGACGCGCATCCCGTCGTAGAGCTGCATCACCGAGGTGTAGCCGGTGAACCCGCGCGAACTCAGCGAGTAACCGAAGGCCGAGCTGTTGTTGATGAGCCCCGGCGCGCGCGCGGCTGCGGCAACCACGGTGCGGTCGCCCAGGCTGCGGATCATCTCCCTGGTGATGACGTCGACGCTGGCCGGCGTCTGCATCGGCGTGAGGCCGAGGCGGCTGGAGGCGTCGGCCTGCTGGCCGAGTTGCAGGACACCCGCCTTGCGCGCGGTGACGACGATGTTGCCCGCATCCGTGTTATTGGCATTCTCCGGCGCCGTCTCGGCGGCTTCCTGCGCCTCAGCCGAAGTCGCGGACATGCCAAGCATGCAGAATGACGCGCCCGAAGCGATCAGGCCGGAAAGAAGCGATCTCGTATTCATGTTGTAACCCCCGTTGCGTTTCCCAGTCGAACGGACAGGTTCCCGCGCAAGGGACGTCCCCCGCGCGGGCGCAGCGGCGGGAAGCGGGCGCGAACGAGCGACCGGCGAAACCCGCCGTTGCGGCCTGGCCGCAAGTTCGTCGCTCAGACGGAGTACACCGTGCCGCGGCCATCCCCTGGACCAAGGCAAGAGCGACCGGACGCTGGCAGGTCTCCTGGCTAACGGGTCGTCGCGCGATGCACGGCCTTCCCAGGCCTCGCAGGAGTTAGCGTCCGGCCCAGTGGCTGCGGCAGGGCACATTGGCCTGCCGCGATATGCATCGCGCTCACCGCTTACAGTTGCAGGGACAGCCTCGGCTTCGAGGGGTAGCCCCTCTCACCGCGTTCCCTTTTAAGCCCCTTTCGGAAGGCACCAACGCGATCGTGTCCCCCTTTTCGGAGGGACGGGCGGGGGATTATTCGCTGCGCGCACGATTTGCAAGCCGTTCGCGTGGGGCCTTCCGAAAGCCCGTCCTGCGAGTTTTCGGTTGCAACCTTGCTTTTCATTTTGGGCAACCCGTGCAATTTGCGGTGCCGATGACTGATCCACGACTCACCCTGATGGAAGCCATAGCCACGCGAAAGTTCGTGACGGCGCGCTACAACGGCAACACGATCACGCTTGCCCCGCACATGCTGTTCGAAAGGCACGGCGATCTTGTCGTCAGTGCCATGAACCCCGCGAAGGCACGCCGCAGCGACGAGGAGCCGGGTCTCGGCCAGTTCAAGCTGGCGGGCCTCTCGTCGATGGAACTGCTGAACGAGCACTTCGAGCCTCTGCCCTCGTACGACGGTACGCCCCCGCGCAGCGATGATTCCCTGATCCTTTCGGTCTGATCGCCCGATATCGCCAAGGTGATCGGCGGGTAGCTTCTAAAGTGTGCCCCATGTCTTCATGATCCCTTCCGAACGCCGCGCGATGACGCGGCACGGGATGAGGGAGAAGACATGCAGGCGCAGGACATCGTCGCAGCGGCAAGCGAACGGACCGGATTGAGCGACTTCGGCGATCCCGCGATCCTCGAAGGGCTTGGCGTGCTGCTGAAGTCCTACGAGGACGAAGCCAGATTTACTGAAGCCGGGATGGCGCGATCGGTCGATGCACTAGTCGCCGCGATGGCGAACCGGATGCGGGTGGAAGACTGGCTGGCGCGCCACCCCGAACTTCTGGAGCGCCCGGTCGAGAAGCCGCTGTTCGTCTTCGGCCTTCCGCGCACCGGCACCACGCTGGCGATCAACCTGCTGGAAGCCGACCCGGCGCGCCGCGCGTTCCTGCGCTGGGAAGCGTTCGATTCGGTGCCGCCGCCGCTGGTGCAGGAACTTCACGCCGGTCCCCGTCACGATGCCTGCCAGACGCGAACGCTGCAGGGGCTGAAGTACGCGCCGCAGATCGCCGCGATCCATTACGAGGAGGCCGACAGCCCGACCGAGTGCCAGTTCGCCATGGCGCCGTCGTTCTGCGCGCAGCTCTACGATTCCCAGGCGGACATTCCGGGCTACCACCGCTGGTTCCTGGACGAGGCCGACTACGCGCCCGCCTTCCGCTACGAAAAGCGGCTGCTGCAGCTGCTTCAGGCCAATGCCCCGGGGCGCTGGACGCTCAAGAACCCCTGGCACCCGTTGTTCCTCGATGCCCTGACGGCCGAGTTTCCTGACGCGCAACTGGTCATGACGCACCGCGATCCGGTCGAAGTGCTGGGCTCGGCCTGCAGCCTCGTCAAGGAAGTGCGGCGGATGTACAGCGATCAGGTCGATCTTCGGGCCATCGGAGAGAATCTGTTGGAGACGTTCGACCTGATGATCGCGCGGTCGAACGCCTTTCGTGCGAAGCACGGGCACGATGCGATCTTCGACGTGCAGTATCGCGATCTGGTGCGCGACCCGCTCGCCACGGCGCAGGGCATCTACGAAAGGTTCGACGAGCCTTTCACGCCGCAAGCCCGCGCAGCCATGGAAGCCTACCTGGCTGCAAACCCCAAGGGCAAGCACGGCAAGCACGAATATGACCTGGCCGAATTCGGCCTCAGCCGCGAAGGCGTCCGCGAGCACTTTCGCGACTATATCGAGCAGTACGAGATCGCGGTGCGGGCGTGATCGATACGGGTGAAGGCATCGTCACCTGACCCTGCTTCGTCATCCCCGCGAAGGCGGGGACCCATCTGACGATCGTGCAACAGGCGCCGTCAGGAGATGGGTTCCCACTTCACGGTAATGACGGTGATATGTTGGAGACGGATGCGCGTAGGCCGCGCAACTGCGTGGGCGACTGGCCGAACCAGCGCCTGCAGCTGCGGGAGAATACTGCCTGTTCCGCGAACCCCAGCTTCTCGGAAATGCCGCGGAAATCGATACCGGTCTGCTGCAGGTAGTACAGCGCCAGATCGCGGCGGACATCGTCCTTGACCGCCTGGAAGCTGGTGCCCTCCTGCTTCAGTCGCCGACGCAGGGTCCGGTGATGAATGGCGAGGGTGCGGGCGATTTCGGCACTGCCGCAGTCGTCCCGGGTCAGCTTGCGCAGGATCAGTCCGCGCACTTCGGCGTCCACGGGTGGACGCTGCTTCGGGAAAGTCCTCTCGATGTAGGCGACCAGATCGCTGCGGACCTGCGCGTTCTGGGTGAGCACCGGGGTGGCAAGATCCCGGTCGGAGAACGTGATCCCGTCTGCGGGCTCGCCGAAGTGCACGTCGCAGCCGAAGTAGCGGCGATATTCAGCCGGTCGCGACACGGGTTCATGCCGAAAATGGATAATGCGCGCGCGGGCATAGTCGCCGGTCATCTCCATCGCCTCGAGATGGCCGACCAGCAGAATCTGTTCGATGGCCTGAATACGGTCGCGGCTGGTTTCGAGAAGCAGTTCGTGCCCGGCAAAGATGGTGCCCTCTTCAGGCTCGGGTCGCAGCCACACACGCGCGGCGCGGCTGTGAGCGTTCGTATGAGCACTGGCGAAGCGCAGGGCGTCCCCGAATGTCTTCGAATTGCGCATGGTATTGCCCAGCGGCCCGAAAATCGCGCCGCCGCGTTGCCGCAACGCCAGCCGCATTCCGAAATCGGGGCAGTTCAGGCGATCTGCGGCAAGCGCCAGTAACCGGATCGCCTGCGGATAAGTCAGTTCCGCAGCGTCGTCGCGAAAGTCCTTTGCCGCCATTCCGACCAGTGGCAGCAGTTCGCCGACATCGCCGCCGAGGGATTGCACCAGTTCCGGGAAATGGCGCAGCAGCGGAATGTTGAGCTTCGAAAACTCGGCATCGGCGATCAGCGGCATCGGCAGGTCCTTCGCACCGCCGGCAGCGTGCGGTGATCGGAGGCGTTCGGCTAAGCGATCCGCCTCTGCGGCTATGGCTGCATCGCCTGTCCACATCGGTCAAGGGACAGGCAGGCCGCCCGGGCGATCATCGAGGATACGCGGGCGGCCCGGCCGAGCGGCGTCAGACCCTCTCGACCGCCAGCGCCAGTCCCATGCCGACACCGATGCACAGCGTTGCGAGGCCGCGCCTGCCGCCGGTCTTCTCCAGCTGGTGCACGAGGCTCATGGCGATGCGCGCGCCCGACATGCCCAGCGGATGACCCAGTGCGATGGCGCCGCCGTTGGGGTTCACGTGCGGCGCATCGTCTGGCAGGCCAAGCCCGCGCATGACGGCAAGGCCCTGGCTGGCGAAGGCCTCGTTCAACTCGATCGCGTCGAAGTCGCCGATGGTCAGGCCAAGCCGCTCCATCAGCTTAAGCGTCGCGGGCAGGGGGCCGATCCCCATGACGCGCGGCTCGACGCCGACGGACGCCATGCCGAGGATACGCGCGCGCGGCGTCAGCCCATGTGCCCTGGCCGCCGCCTCGCTGGCGACGAACATCGCCGCCGCGCCGTCGTTGATGCCGGACGCATTGCCTGCCGTGACGGTGCCTTCGGGACCGAACAAGGGCTTCAGCTTGGCCAGCGTCTCGATCGTGGTGTCGGCGCGGGGATGTTCGTCGATCGACACCTCCAGCGTCTCGTCGCGCCTCTTCCCCGGCACGGTGACGGGGACGATTTCTTCCGCGAAGAAGCCGCTCGCCTGCGCCGCGGCGGCGCGCTGCTGGCTGCGCAGGGCGAAGGCGTCCTGGTCGGCGCGGCTGATGCCGAAGTCCTCGGCAACGTTTTCGCCGGTGCGCGGCATCGTCTCGGTGCCGTAGAGCGCGTCGAGCGCCGGGTTGACGAAGCGCCAGCCCATCGTCGTGTCTTCCAGCTTCTGCGCGCGGCCGAAGGCGCTGTCGGACTTGCCCATGACGAAGGGCGCGCGCGTCATGCTCTCGACGCCGCCCGCGATGGCGAGCGCCATCTCGTCGTTGCGAATGGCCCGCGCCGCAGTGCCGACCGCTTCGAGGCCCGAAGCGCACAGGCGGTTGAGGGTGACGCCGGGGACGGTGTGCGGCAGGCCCGCCAGCAGCAGGCTCATGCGCGCGACGTTACGGTTGTCTTCACCGGACTGGTTGGCGCAGCCGTAGAAGACCTCCTCGATGGCGGCCGGGTCGAGCGAGGGGTTGCGCGCGATCAGCGCGCGCATCGGCACGGCGCCGAGGTCGTCGGCGCGCACTTTCGAGAGGCCGCCGCCGTAGCGACCGATGAGCGTGCGTACGGCGTCGCAGATGAAGGCTTCGGTCATGTCGGGATCGTCCTTTGCCCCCCTTGGGGGTATGTTAGGTGCCGTTATGGTATCGTTGGGTGCCGCCTGCTCAGACGGGCTCGGCATCTTTGGCGAAGGCCAGATCGAGGCCGGTGATCCGGCGCAGTTCCTCGATTTCGAGGCCCTCGACCATCTCCACCACGCTCGCGCCGGAAGGGCCGAGGTCGAACACCGCAAGGTCGGTGTAGACCCGCGACACGCAGCCGAGGCCGGTCAGCGGATAGGTGCAGTTCTCGACCAGCTTGCTCTCGCCCTGCTTGGTCAGAAGTTCCATCATCACAAAGGTTTGCTTGGCGCCGATGGCAAGGTCCATCGCCCCGCCGACCGCCGGGATCGCATCGGGCTCGCCGGTGTGCCAGTTGGCGAGGTCGCCGTGCACGGAAACCTGGAAAGCGCCGAGCACGCAGATGTCCAGATGCCCGCCGCGCATCATCGCGAAGCTGTCCGCATGGTGGAAGTAGCAGCCGCCGGTAAGCAGAGTAACTGCCTGTTTTCCGGCATTAATCAGCTCCCAGTCTTCCTCTCCCGGAGCGGGCGCAGGCCCCATTCCGAGCAGGCCGTTCTCGCTCTGCAGGAAGATTTCGCGCTCCGCAGGGAGGTAGTTGGCGACCTTGGTGGGCAGGCCGATGCCGAGGTTGACGTAGGCACCTTCGGGAATGTCGCGGGCGACGCGGGCGGCCATCTGGTCACGGTTGAGGCGGTTCATATTATCCTCTCCTTTCAAGCCGCTACGGCGATTACGGCGGGCGCGATGGTGACGACGCGCTGCACGAAGATGCCCGGCGTCACCACCACTTCGGGGTCGATGTCACCCAGCGGCACGATCTGCGAAACCTGCGCGATGGTGGTCTTCGCCGCCATCGCCATGATCGGCCCGAAATTGCGCGCGGTCTTGCGGAACAGGAGGTTGCCCCAGCGGTCGCCCTTGTGCGCCTTGATCAGCGCGAAGTCGGCCTGGATCGGGTATTCGAGCACGTAGTGCCTGCCGTCGATCTCGCGCACTTCCTTGCCTTCGGCCAGCAGCGTGCCGTAGCCGGTCGGCGTGAAGATCGCGCCGAGGCCGGAGCCCGCAGCCTGGATGCGCGCGGCCAGATTGCCTTGCGGAACCAGTTCCAGTTCGATCGTTCCGGCGCGGTAGGCGGCGTCGAAATGGTGCGAATCCGACTGGCGCGGGAACGAGCAGACGATCTTGCGCACCCGCCCCTCGCGGATCAGCGCGGCGACGCCGTGCTCGCCGTTGCCCGCGTTGTTGTTGATGATGGTGAGGTCGCCCACGCCGCGCGCGATCAGCGCGTCGATCAGTTCGTCGGGCATGCCCGCGGTGCCGAAACCGCCGATCATCACCGATGCGCCGTCATGAATATCCGCAACGGCCGCAACTGCGCCGTCGATGGCCTTGTCGATCATCCGACTCTCCAAAGGCTTTATGTTGAACGTTGATCCTGCGTGTCTGCCTGCGGGTGGATTGCGTCAACCGGTAAACGTGATATTGTCCGGTAATCGGTTATTCAGGTGAACACATGCAGGATTTCGGGCAGTTGGACGCGAAAGGCGATCCCGAGTTCATGACCTCGCTGGCGCGCGGACTGGCGGTTCTGCGGTGTTTTGCGGACAGCGAACGGCCGATGACGATCGCGCAGGCGGCGCGCTTGACGGGGCTGAGTCGTCCGGCGGTGAAGCGCTGCCTGCATACGCTCGTCAGGCTCGGCTACGCGGTGCAGGACGGGACGCTCTACGCGCTGCGGCCCAAGGTGCTGGCGCTCGGTTTCGCGTACCTTTCGTCAAGCAGTCTGGCGATGCGGGCGCAGCCCCTGCTCGACCAGTTGCGCGACGACCTTCACGAATCCTGCTCGCTCGGTGTGATCGAGGAGGACGAGGTCTACTACGTCGCGCGCGCGGAAGTGTCGCGGATCATGTCGATCGCGCTGCGGGTGGGCAGCCGCCTGCCGCTTTACTGCACCTCGATGGGGCGGGTGATGCTGGCAGGTCTCGACCGGGCCGCACAGCAGGCGTACCTGCGGCGTACCGAACTGACGGCGCGCACCGACCGCACGGTAACGGAACCCCTGGCATTGCTGGAAATCCTCGATCACGTCGCGCAGGAGGGCTACGCGATCATGGATCAGGAACTGGAGCGCGGGCTGCGATCGGTGGCGGTGCCGGTGATCGTCGACGGCCGCGTGATCGCCGCCGTCAACATCGGCACGCAGGCGGACCGGGTGTCGATGGCGGACCTGCACTCGCGCTACCTGCCCGCGCTCAGGCGGGTAGCGCGCGATCTGGCGGCGCTCAGGCCCTGAGGATCAGCCCCTTGCGGTCGAGCGCCCAGCCAACGGCCCAGCAGACCATGGTGTAGGCCAGAGCGCATAGCAGCGAACCGATTGCTCCGGGGACGATGGACTGGAAGAGGGCAATGCCGATCCAGTCGTAGAGCCCGCCGTAGCCGGGAATTCGCACGAGGTTCAGGGTGATCACGAAGAGTTCGGAAAACAGGTAGATCGCCAGCGGATTGCGGCCGAGGATCGTGAAGAAGTGCCTGCCGCGCTGTACGCCCCTGACCTCGAACAGCCAGCTTGCGAGCGCCAGCAGGATCAGCGCCAGCCCCACGGTCAGCAGCACGAACGGGCCGGTCCACAGCTTCTTCGCGATCGGGAACCACGGGCTCCAGGCGAGAGCAGCCACGATGAGCGCCAGTCCGGCTACCGCAAGTACCCGCAACGTCCTTTCGAGCGAACCGGCGCGCAGGATGGCGAGACCCGCGAGGTAACCGGCGATCACGTTGACGGTCGCGGGCAGGGTGCCCAGGAAGCCCTCCGGGTCGAAGCCGCCATCCTTCTTGTAGAGATGCTCCTTGGGCAGAAGGTACAGGTCCAGCAGGGTCCCGGCATTGCCGGTCTTGGAATAGGCCTCGCCGGGCAGGCTGAATGCCAGCAGGATCGCCCAGTAGCCCAGCAACAGGGCGACGCAGGCGAGCACCAGCTTTTTCCAGTCCAGCCAGCGGACCAGAAGTCCGGCGAGAACGTAGCACAGAGCCAGACGCTGCAGCACGCCGGGGACCCGGGTAAGCGCGAAGGGCGCTAGGCTCCAGCCGTCGGCGTCATGCCGGACGAAGGGATACCAGTACATCAGGAAGCCGAGCGCAAAGATGATCATCCCGCGCCTTGCGAGGTTCGCGAGGTACGGTCCGGTGGCGATCGGCTTGCGCATGGCGAAGCTCATCGCGTTGCCCATCGCGAAGAGGAAACTCGGGAACACGAGATCGGCCAGCGTGAAGCCGATCCACTTGGCATGGACCAGTTGGGCGAACGCGGGCGCGCCCGGACCCGCCGTGTTGACGAGGATCATCAGGAAGATGGTGACGCCCCGGAACACGTCGAGCGAGGCGAAGCGCTGCGGCTTGGCGGCGGTCACGGCTGGGTCTCGTTCAGGATTTCGCGGACAAGCCTGATCGGGTCCTTCGGGCTTTTACGCTTCCACAGGCGTCCGTCGGCGACCCATTGCTGCTCCCATGCGCGAATTGCGCCGAGGGTGGCGGGCTCGTCGAGTGGTTTGCCGCCGGCGGCCGCAGCGCGCTGGGCGGTGAGGAAGCTCTCCCAGCGCGGCAGGTAGTAGCCCGAATAGAGGCCCTGCCATGCGCGCGAGGCGTAGTCGGACAAGTGGCCTTCGCCGCCCCAGACGGTGACTATGGCCTTGGCCTCCTCCTCGAAGCGGGCCTTCTCGGCCGGGGTATCGCCATAAGCGCGCGCATCGGCGATCCATGAGCCGAGTGTTTCCTGCTGGTTGCCCGCGAGGAGGTCGATCCGCCGTGCCAGCGTGCCCATTCGGACGCGTGTCCGGTCGCCTTCGGCCAGCTTGCCGTCCCGATACGCCGCCAGCGTCGCTTTGAGCAGATGGTCGAGTTCGAGGCTGGCGTAATGCCGGGTCAGATCGACGATGTCGTATGTGAGCAGCTTTGACGGCTTGCCGGGCGCGGCGGCCAGCAGTGCGGTGATCCCCTCGCGCAGCTTGGCGGGGTCGCCGGGCGCTTCGGGATAGTCCGCGCCTTCCGCCATGGGGCGCTTGAAGAACAGGTAGGCGCCCGCGTGCTGCTGCCACCAGCGCGGCTCCCAGTACCGGGTGCGATAGGCGCCCGCAGCCGCCTGTTCCCAGGCCTTCGCCAGCGCCGGGGAAACCTCGCCATAGCGGGCCTTCAGGTGCTCGCCTAGCCAGTCGGCAAGCGGGCGGTCGGGCTCGCCCCAGGCGAGGTCGTAGGCGTAGTCGTAGACCACCGAGTTGCTGTGCAGCCCTTCGGGGAACAGGCCGAAGCCGGTCAGGCGGCCCTTGCGCGGATCGGCGTGAAGCGCGGCCATGTCGCGGCGGTAGAATTCGAGGTCGCCGTAGACGGGGTTGCTGCCGCCGTAATTGTGGACGTAGCCATAAGTCCACGCCTTGCCGTCGAAGGCGTCGGTCTTCTGCCAGATGCCGGGGTAGCGGTCGTTGCCGATGTCGAGGATCAGCATGCGGTCGTCGGGTACGCGGCTGAGGAAGGCGGCGATCGCCTCGGGCGTCCAGAACGCCTTGTCGGCGCCGAACAGCCAGCCCTGCATCACCCATGTGGCCTTGGGCGCGGCGGCGGTGATCGAGCCGTAAAGCCGCTCGCCATACGCAGCAAGGCGCGCATCGCGCACTGCGGGCGGCAATGCCGCCGCGCGGGTGGCGGCGGTGTTGGCGATGGAGTCCCCGTACTCGGCGGCAGCGGCGTCGCTGCCGTCCTCGGCGATCGGGGGGATCATCTCGTTGAAGGCATCGGCAAGGTAGTATTCACCCTCGCCATACGTGCGGTTGTAAAGCGTCACGAACCGCGCGGCCAACTGCGTGAACAGCGGGTCCGACGGGTCGAGCCAATAGGTCGGCGGGAAGCCCTCCCACGCGCGCATCTTGTAGATGCGGGCCTTGGGATGCGCCTTGGCGAATGCCTCGGGCACGTATCCGGCGAAAGCGGGCAGTACCGGCTTCATGCCGAGCGCACGCATGCGCGCGAGGATGCGCAGCTGGAGCTGGTGCTTCTTCTCGATCCAGCCTGACGACAGCGGCGCGCGGTAGCCTGCAAGGTTGCCCATGCGCTGCCACGGCAGGAACGGCGCGGCGGAGAGGCCCTCGGCGATCGCGCTCTCGCTCAATCCGCTTTCGCGCCAGAGTTCGCGCCAGACGTATTCCTGGCCTTCCATCGCCAGCGGCGTATCGACGCCGTGCGCGGCCATCCAGTCGATTTCCTGCTCCCAGCGATCCCAGCCCCACCAGGGGGTGGTGTAGCCGTACGTGCAGGTGTTCAGGTAGGCGCGCAGCGCGAAGGGTGAGGCGACTTCGCCGGTGTCCATGTCCGGCAGGGCGTCCAGCGCGCCGAGGCGGCGGCCTTCCCAGCTGACGTGCAGGCGTCCCAGCTTTTCCAGCGTGGCGGCGACACCGCGCACCAGCGCGACGGGGGAGGTGCCTTCGGCCTCGATATGTCCGCCGCGGATGCGCACGCGGTAGTGCGCCGCCCCGGCATCCGGCTTCAGGCTGAGGGAGAGCCTGTCGGCCGGAATGCCGAAGCGGGCCAGCGCGGCGGCGGCGGAATCGACGCCGGGCTGTTCACCGGCCGGAGGAGAGGGGGCCGGGGAAACGGTGAAAGCATTGTCTTTCGCAGCGACCGCGAAAGGCTGCGCGGCGGTGGCGAGCAGCAGGGCGGTGCCCGCCCATCGCAGGCTCCCCTTCTTGAACGGACGCGGGATGCGGATCGCGGTCATCGGGGGTAGTCCTTGCAACAGTCTTGAACAGGTTGGTGCGTGCCCGGCACAGGCCCGGGCACGCACCTTGTCGTCATGGCGATGTCAGAGTTTCAGCGTCGCCGAAAGGTAGAAGCTGCGGCCGTAGAAGCTGCTCTCCTGCCAGATCGAGGAGTCGGTGTAGTACGCTTCCTCGCGGCTGTTGTTGAGGTTGATGACACCGGCTGAGAAGCTTAGCCATTCGTTGGGCGAATAGCCGCCGCTGATGTCGACCTGCGTACGCGCCTTCACGACGTGGCCGGCATAGGCGAAGAAGCTGTCGGCGCTGTTTTGCTCGTAGCCGCTGCGGTGGTTGATCGCCGCGCGGATGTTGAAGTGCTCGTTCTCCCAGTAGGGCACGAGGTTCCAGGTCACCTTCGACAGGTTGCGGATGGTGTAGCCGGTGCCGATCGCGACCTTCTGCGGGTAGACGCGCGTGAAGTTCGCCATGATGCCGAAGCCGTCCACCGGCAGGAAGCGGTCGAACGACTGCGTCCAGCTGACCTCGAAGCCCTTCACGCGGATCGTGCTGGGATCGTTGAGCGTCTGGGTGATGTCGTAGATGTTGCCCGAGGTATCGACGCACTCACCGCCCGCGTTGCTCGACAGCGCCGTGCCGTCGAACGAGGTCGGGCAGACCAGCGACGAATACGTACCGTTCTTGATCCACTTGTAGAAGCCGTTGATCGAGAGCGCGTTGCCGTGGTCGTAGTACCACTCGACGCCCAGATCGAGCTGCTTGGCGGTCAGCGGCTTGAGGCCGGCCTGGCCGAGATCGACGGTGACCGTATTGGTGCCGACCGGATCGGTGTTCGCCGAAGTCGAGGTCGTCTGCGCCATCGAGGTGCGCGAGTCCATGAACGGACGCACCAGGACCTTGGCGGCGGCGAAGCGGACCTGCAGGTCGTTGGCCGGCTCGGCCACAAGGCTCAGGCTGGGCAGGAAGTTGCCGTACTTCTGGGTGAGCGTGTACTCGCCGATCTTCTGCTGGACTTCCTCGTAGCCGTCGGTGCGTGGCTCGGTAACGTTGCCGAGCACCTTCTGCTTGGTGTGCTCGTAACGCAGGCCGACGTTGCCGCGCAGCGGCATGCCCGCGATGGTCGTGTCGATGTCCGCCATCGCGTAGACCGAGGGCATGTAGCGATCGACGTTGTAGCTCGCTTCCGGCGCGAAGATGTCGGGGACGACGATCCCGGCGGCGGCGAGCGCCTTTTCGTAGGCGTTGAGATCCGGCCCGATCCACGAGGTCGGGATGCCCGAGGCGCCGTTGAGGAAGCCGGAGACCGGGTAGTAGGTCGTCGTCATGTCCGGGAAGACGCTGCTGGTCGCGCTCGGTGCATTGGCGAGCGCAACCATGTCGTGGCGCGAGACGTAGCGGCTGAAGGTTTCGTGGCGATACTTCACGCCCGCGCTCAGCTTCGAGATCGGCCCGAAGGTGACCTCGCGGCTGAGGTCGAACTGCGCCGACTTCTCCGACGAGTTCATGCGGCGGGTAGCACCGTTGGGGTACTCGTTACGCAGAAGCGTGCTGCGCTGGTACAGGCCCGGATCGGTAAGGTCCGTGCCGACGGTGAAGTTGACGTTGCTCGGATTGGTGAAGTCGATCGATGCGCTCGGGATACTGATGCCGACGATCGCTGCGCGCTCGTCCTGATAGGTCGTGCCCTTGGTGTAGTTCAGCGTGGTGCTGGCAGCCCAGCCGGTGCCGTCGTTCCACTTGGCGCCAAGGGTGTAGCCCTGGCTGGTGAGGTCGCGGTCCTCGTGCTGGCGGTTGTTTTCCATGGTGAAGTTCGTGGCGGTCACGTTGGTGGCGACGCCGTTGTTCACTTCGTTCACGGTGATGCGCGAGGTGTCGAACAGGAAGACCTGCTGGTTGAGGTCGTAATCGGTCTTGTCGCGGGCGTAGATCGCCGTCGCGTTCATCTCGAAGCGGTCGGACGGCTTCCACTGCAGGCCGCCGCTGGCCATCAGCCGCTCGGTGTCGCGGTCGATGCGGCGGTAGCGCGGACGGCGCGGGAGCTGCACGGTCGCGCCATCGACGGTGGTGGTGGCCCAGCGGTCCATCCACATGTAGTCGGCGCGGTCGCGCAGCTTCTGGTAGCCCAGGTTGGCGTAGACGCCGATGGTGCCGTCGGCGAACTGGTCGACGTAGCTGCCGCTGATCTTGGGCGTGATCTTGCCGCCCGCATATTCGGAGTTCTGGCCCTTCACCGACAGGATGATCTGGCGGTCCTTGTAGTCCAGCGGCTTGGGCGTGGAGATGTTGACGGTGCCCGAAAGGCCCCCGGTGTCCATCGCCGCCGTAGGCGACTTGATGACCTCGATCGCATTGGCGAGTTCGGTCTGGATGATATCGTAGCGGAAACCGTCGGTGAAGTCGGCGCTCTTGAAGGTCTGGCCGTTGATCGTGGTCATTGCATACTGCGGGCCAAGGCCGCGGATGCTGATCGTCGCGCCGCGTCCGTTGATGTTGGCCATCTGGACGCCGGAGATGCGCTGAATTGCCTCGGTGATGTTTTCGGCGGGGAACTTGCCGATGTCCTCGGCGGAGATGCCATCGGTCACGCGCACGTCGTTGCGCTTGGCGTCGAGGGCGTTGGCAAGGCTGCTGCGGAAGCCGGTGACGACGATGTCGGCGGCATCGCCCTCTGTGGGCGCGGCGGCTTCCTGGGCCATGGCCGGGCCGGTCGGCACCAGCAGTGCCGGTGCGCAGCTGGAAAGGAGCAGGGCGGCCTTGGCGAGGCGCCGTGCAATCGGATCGATAACGCGTTCTGAACTTGTCATGACTACCCCCTGAGACGTGTTTCTGGGAACGGAAAAGCCCGGTAGACCCTCCGCACCTCCTGCGAACGTTTTTTGATTTGTTACCCAATGATGTCACAAAGACGTTGAAGCAAGTCAAGTCCATTTGAAGACGAAAGTGAATATTTTGGTATTGCTTCCGTTTGCAATCATTGGCAGCCTCGGAATCGATCGCTCAGTTCGGCGATGTTCTCGCAATCCGTCTCTGCAAGTCACCGAAGTGGTGGAAATTCTGCTGTTTTCATGAAGTTTGAGGCAGGATGAAACCGTCTGTCGCCCTGGATGTCGCCCATGGTAAGTCATGCGGTTTGTCGATATTTAAATACCTTTAAAATACCATTGTGTTATGAATTTTGCGCCATATGATGCCAATGTCGTTGCGGCATTCGTTCGCGACATTTCCCGATTCGCATCGGCGCGCGCCAACTAGGAAACATCTAACGTGACAGCAGACGCCAGCCCTGGTTCCGAAATGGAATCGCCCGAAAGCCAGGGCGGCGAGCCCCGCGTCACGCTCATGCATGCCGAAGCTGCCGAGGCAGCGGCTGCGGTATCGCGCTTTTTGTCGCACAATCGCGCGGCGCTCGCGCTGCTGGGCGAGAGGCTGCGTGCCGATCCGCCCGCGCTGCTGGTGACCTGCGCACGCGGTTCCTCCGACCATGCCGCGACTTACGCCAAGTATCTTGTGGAGACGCTGCTCGGCGTGCCCACCACATCTGCGGCGTTTTCCACGGTATCGCTTTACGACGCGCAGGTCGCCTCTTCGGCGGGGCGGGCGCTCTGCCTTGCGATCTCGCAGTCGGGCCGCAGCCCCGACATGCTGGCGACCGTCGAGCGTCAGCAGGCGGCAGGCGCGCTCGTGGTGGCGCTGGTCAACGACGAGGAGTCGCCGCTGGCGGCGATGGCGGACGTCGTCCTGCCGCTTTGCGCCGGACCCGAGCGTTCGGTCGCGGCGACCAAGTCCTACATCACTTCCCTCGCGGGTATCGCCGCGATCGTGGCGGCCTGGAGCGGCGACGCGGGATTCGAGGCGGATCTTGCCGCACTTCCCGCCGCACTGGACGACGCTTTCGCACTGGACTGGTCCGCTTTGGGCGAAGGCCTGCGCGATGCCGCGAATCTCTTCGTGATCGGGCGCGGCTATGGCCTTGCCGTCGCGCAGGAGGCGGCGCTCAAGTTCAAGGAAACGTCCGGCCTCCACGCCGAGGCGTTCAGCTCGGCCGAAGTGCGGCACGGGCCTATGGCGGTCGTGCGCGAGGGTTTCCCGGTGATCGCCTTCGCCGGTCCCGACAGCGCCGGAGACGACGTTCGCACGCTCTGCGGTGAATTCGCGGCGCGCGGTGCCCGCGTCTGGCTGGCCTCCGAACGGGATGGGGGGCAGGAAGGCGTTCATCACCTCCCGGCCCTGCCGCTGCGCGCGGAGCTTGCGCCGCTCGCGACGATCGCGTCTTTCTATCGCATGGCCAATGCCTTGTCCCTCGCGCGCGGGAACGATCCCGACCGCCCGCCCTATCTCGCCAAGGTGACGCGCACGCGATGACGATTCTCCATGTCTTCAATGGTCACATTCCGGTGCCCGACGCGGTACTTTCCGAAGCGCGCATCACTATCGAAGGCGATCGCATCGTCGCGATCGACGCCTTCGGTCAGGGGCAGGCCGACGAGAGCATCGATCTCGAACAGGGCTGGCTGCTGCCCGGCTTCATCGACGCCCAGGTCAACGGCGGCGGCGGGGTACTCTTCAACGACACCCCTACGCCCGAGGGCATCGCCGCGATCGGCGCGGCCCATGCGCGCTACGGCACGACCGCTTTCCTGCCCACGCTGATCAGCGCGGAGCCCTCCGTCATCGCGCGCGGCCTCGACGCGGTGGACGAGGCGATCGTGGCGGGCGTCCCCGGTGTCGTGGGCATTCACGTCGAAGGCCCGTTCATCAATCCGCGCCGCAAGGGCATCCATGCCGAAGAGCGACTGATCCCGCTGGGCAAGGAGACGATGGCATTGCTCACGGCCCCCCGCAAAGGCCGGGTGATGGTGACGCTCGCGCCAGAACTGGCCGATCCCACCGATCTGGCGAAGCTGGCGGCGGCGGGGGTTATCCTCAGCGCCGGGCATTCGGACGCGACCGCCGAACAGGCCGCGAGCGGCTTCGCGCACGGTATCACCGGCGTCACCCACCTGTTCAACGCGATGGCGCCGCTGCACCACCGCGCGCCGGGTCTGATCGGCGCGGCGTTCGATGACGATGCGGTCTGGTGCGGGGTGATCGCCGATGGCGTGCATGTCCTGCCTTCGGTCCTGCGCCTGACGCTCAAGGCGAAGTCGCCGGAACGCGTCATGCTGGTCACCGACGCCATGCCCGGTGTCGGCAACGAAGGCGCGCCGTTCCACCTCGACGGGCACGAGATTTTCGTGCGCGACGGCATCTGCACCGATGCGGCCGGGACGCTCGCCGGGTCGGGTCTCGACATGGCGGGCGCCGTCCGCAACATCGTCGCGATGACCGGAATCGCTGTGCCGGTCGCGGCGCGTATGGCTGCTGCCACGCCTGCCGCATTTCTTGGGCTAGGCGGTGACTACGGCTCGCTGGAGCCGGGCTACCGTGCCGACTTCGCGCTGCTCGACAGTGCGCTCAGGCCGATGCAGACCTGGATAGGCGGCCGCCGCTTCGCCTGATTTCCTTTTCGATCGTCTAATTTACCGGGAACCGAGATGCCGTCCATTTCCCTCAGTGCACCGCTTTCCGGTTGGCTCTGCCCGCTGGAAGAGGTTCCCGACCCGGTCTTCGCAGGAGGCATGCTGGGAGAGGGCGTGGCGATCGACCCGCTGGGCGAAGTGCTCCACGCACCGGCCGCCGGGGAAGTGATCGGCTTCCATGAGGCGGGACACGCTGTCACGCTACGCCTGCCCGAAGGCGTGGAACTGCTGCTGCATTTCGGGCTCGATACCGTGCGCCTCGGCGGTGCCGGTTTTACGCCGCTGGTCCGGATCGGCGAGCATGTCGACCAGGGACAGCCGCTATTGCGCGTGGCGCTCGACGAGGTCGTCGGCAAGGCGCGCAGTCTTGTCACGCCGCTGCTGGTCACCGAACCGGCCGGGTATGTGATCGAGTGGATTGCGCCGTTCGGTACGGTCGAGGCAGGCGATCCGATGGCCCTGCTCGTTCGTGACGGGGCCGTGACCGCGGATCGGTCCATCGGACCCGCCGCGGCCCTGGAAGAACAGCTTTGCCGCGAAGTGCGGGTGCCGCTCGCGCATGGCCTCCATGCGCGCCCTTGCGCGAGGTTGGCAGAGGTCGTGCGCGGATACGGCGCCGAGGTTCGCGTTGCTGCCGGAGGGCGCGAGGCCTCCCTCGCCAGCCCGACCGCGATGCTGCGCCTGGCAGTGCGCCATGGGGACACGGTGACCTTGCTGGCGACCGGCGAGGATGCGGCGGTTGTGCTCGGCGAACTTGCGCGGATGATCGAGAGCGGCATGGGCGAGGGCGCGCCGTTTCCCGTCGAAGGGCCGGTCAAAGCATCCGTCGGAGTACCGGTCGCGCCGGTTTCCGTCGCCGATATTCCTGTGCCCTTGCCGGGAGCGGCCCTGCGCGGCGTCGCGGCATCGCCGGGCATCGCGGTCGGCCCGGTCTGGCGGCCGGTCCAGGCCGAGCCGGCGATCGACGAAATCGGCGGCGGTCCCGAAATGGAGACCGCGCGGCTGCGCAATGCCCTTGTCGCGGTCCGGATCGCGCTTGGAAGGCCGGGCGGCGCGCAGGGCGAGGAAGAAGCGATACTCGGCGCCCATCTGGCGCTGCTCGACGATCCGGAACTGACCGGAGCGGCACAGGCGTTGATCGCAGGCGGCGTGAGCGCGGGCATGGCCTGGCGGCGCGTGCTCCATGCCGAGGCGGGGGCACTGCGCGCCACCGGGGATACCCGTTTCGCCGAACGCGCGGCGGATTTCATCGACCTCGACTTGCGGGTGCAGTGGCAACTCCTGGGCACCGAGCCTCCCGCGATGGTGGCACCTGCCGGTGCCATTCTGGTCGCGGACGATCTGTTGCCCTCGCAAGTGGCGGCGCTTGAGCCCGGCGGTGTCGTGGGGCTCGCGACCGCGCGCGGGGGACCGACTTCGCACGTCGCGATCATCGCCGCGAGCCGGGGGCTGCCCGCACTGGTGGCGCTCGGCGGCGGGGTGCTGGGCATTGCGGACGGAACCACCGTCGTGCTCGATGTGGAGGCCGGCACGCTCGAGATCGACCCTGTCGCAGAGCGGGTNACCGAGGCCCGCGCGGCGGCGGCCTCGCGCGAGGCT
>NZ_JABXWS010000097.1:0-107325 GCF_015594425.1 Novosphingobium sp. HR1a | reverse complement strand
GGCATTGGCTGCGGCCGGGCGTCAGGGCGCCACGGCCGACGGCACCCGGATCGAGGTCTTCGCGAACCTTGGCAGCCTGGGCGACGTCGCGCCCGCGCTGGCGCAGGGGGCGGAGGGCTGCGGGCTGCTGAGGACGGAGTTCCTGTTCCTCGATCGCGCGGACGCGCCTGACGAGGATGAGCAGGCGGCGTGCTACGGCGGGATCGCGAGGGCGCTGGAAGGGCGGCCGCTGATCGTGCGCCTGCTCGACATCGGCGGCGACAAGCCTGCGCCGTACCTGCCCATCGCTGCGGAGGAAAATCCGGCGCTGGGGCTGCGCGGCATCCGTATCGGGCTGGCGCGGCCGGAAGTGCTTTCAACGCAGTTGCGGGCCATCCTGCGCGCGGCCTCATCGGGCGATATCCGCATCATGGTGCCGATGATCGCCCGCGTGGAGGAATTGCGCGCGGTCCGCCAGGTCCTCATCGCGGAGGCCGAGAGGCTCGGCGTCGCTGTCCCGCAACTGGGTGTGATGGTGGAGACACCCGCCGCCGCAGTCATGGCCGATCTGCTCGCAGCGGAGTGTGATTTCCTGTCGATCGGAACGAACGACCTCACGCAATATACGCTAGCCATGGATCGCGGAAACCCGGCGGTTGCGGATGGGCTCGACGGGCTGGACCCGGCGGTGCTGCGCCTTGTCGCTCAGACTTGCGCCGGCGGGAGCCGCTTCGGCAAGTGGGTCGGGGTGTGCGGCGGCCTGGCCTCCGACCCGCTGGCGGCGCCGCTGCTGGTCGGCCTCGGCGTCGGGGAACTGTCCGCCGCGCCGGGGCAGGTGGCCGAAATCAAGGCAACGCTGGCTGCAGTGACGGATGCGGGATGCGCAGCGCTGGCACGCGCGGCTCTGGAGGCGGCGAGTGCGGCCGAGGTTCGCGCGCTGGCGCTTGAAATGCTCAGGGAGGTGGGACTGTGAGGGGCTGGACGAGATCGCTGGGCCAGAGGCTGCAGGGCCTCGGCCGCGCACTGATGCTGCCGATCGCGGTGCTGCCGGTAGCGGCGCTGCTGCTGCGCCTAGGCCAGCCGGACCTGCTGGGGCTGGAGTTCGTGAGCGCGGCGGGCAATGCCATGTTCGCCAACCTTGGCCTGCTGTTCGCGATCGGCGTCGCCACCGGCTTCGCGCGGGATGGCAACGGCGCCGCCCCGCTGGCGGGAGCGGTGTGCTTCCTTGTCGCCAGCGAGGGCGCGCGGGCGCTGCTGGCGATCCCGCCGGAGGTTACCGCTGGCGTGGCTGCGAACCTGCAGGCGGCCGTCACGGCGGCCTGGAGCCAGTCGCAGATCGCGCGCCTCTCGGTGCCGATCGGGATCGTCTCGGGCATCGTCGGGGGGAGCGCGTACAACCGGTTCCATAATTTCCGCGCGCCTGAATATCTGGCGTTCTTCGGCGGGCGGCGCTTCGTGCCGATCGTCAGCGGGACCGTGGGCGTCGTCATCGCCGGGATCGTAGGCGCGGCGTTCCCCGCCGTGAACAGCGGCATCGACGGGATAAGCCGTCTTGCGCTGGCCAGCGGCGAGTGGGGCCTCTTCGTTTACGGCCTGCTCAACCGCCTGCTGCTGGTCACGGGCCTGCACCACATCATCAACAATGTCGCGTGGTTCGTGCTGGGCGATTATCACGGCACGACCGGCGACCTGCGGCGCTTCTTCGCGGGCGACCCGGACGCGGGCGCATTCATGACGGGCTTCTTCCCGGTCATGATGTTCGGCCTGCCCGCGGCCTGCCTCGCGATGTACCGCTCGGCCCTGCCAGAGCGGCGCAAGGCGACCGGAGGCATGTTGCTGAGCCTGGCTGCGACCTCGTTCCTGACCGGGGTGACCGAGCCGATCGAGTTCAGCTTCATGTTCCTCGCGCCCGTGCTCTTCGTGGTCCATGCGGTGCTGACGGGCGTGTCGATGGCGTTGATGTCGGCGCTGGACGTCCATCTCGGCTTCGGGTTTTCCGCCGGGCTGTTCGATTACGTGCTCAACTTCGGCAAGGCGCAGAAGCCTCTGCTGCTGTTGCCGGTCGGCCTGGCTTACTTCGCGGTCTATTACGGAGTGTTTCGCTGGGTAATCCTGCGTTTCGACCTCAAGACCCCGGGCCGAGAAGCCGTCGCAGGCATGGCCGAGCGGCGCGAGCGTCCCGCCGGGGAGCGGGGGCTGGCTTTCCTCGACGCGCTTGGGGGCACAGAAAACCTGCGCGAGATCGGGGCATGCACCACGCGCCTGCGCCTTGTCGTTGCGGAGCAGGGCTTGATCGATGAGGCGGAACTGCGGGCGCTGGGCGCCAAGGGCATCATCCGGCCTTCGGCGCATGGCCTGCAGGTTGTGCTCGGCCCGATCGCGGACGCGGTGGCGGACGAGATCCGCGCTGCGGCGCACGGCGGGGCAAGGACTCCCGTCGCCGCCGTGCCTTCGCCGAAAGTCGAGGCGGATGGGACCGAGGCGTTCGATCCTGCCCGACTGCCTGCGGATGTACGCAAGGCAATCGGACCCGACGCGGCGATATGGGCCACGCACGGGCGTCTTCTCGTAGATGCCTCCGCGAAACCGGACCTTGAAGCGCTGGCAGGCCATGGGCTGCGGCGCGGCGCGTTGGTGGGCACGCGCTGGCACCTCCTGTTCGAACCCGTCGCAGTGGAGCGCTGGCGCTCGCCGAGCTGAGGCGAGGACTGCAGGGAAGGTATTTTCGATACCAATGCGATACTAATGATATTGGTGTTGTCCCGATCCCTTTCCCGGCGTATGCCGGGACATAGAGGAGAACTATGGCAGCCGTGGACAAGATCGGCCCGCTTCGCGACAGCGAGACCGGCCCCCGCTACATGCGCCTCCAGCGGCTCATCCGTGACGCTATCGAAAAGCACCGGATCGCGGTGGGGGCGGCCCTGCCGACCGAGCGCGAACTGGTGGAGGAATACGGCGTCTCGCGCGTCACCGTCCGCAAGGCGGTCGATGGCCTGGTCGACGAAGGCATGCTCGAGCGGCGGCAGGGTGCGGGCACCTTCGTCGCCGCGCCGCGCGCATCCGATCAGGGCCAGCGCGTGGAAAAGAGCTTCTCGATCATGACCTCCTTCTCCGAGGACATGGCCGCGCGCGGACGCAAGCCGACCAACGTGTGGATCGACCGCTCCGAAGGCGTGGTGACGCCGGACGAGGCGATGCTGCTCGGCCTCTCGCCGGGCTCGCGAATCCTGCGCTTCAACCGCATCCGCTGCGCCGACGGCGAGACGATGGCGATCGAACATGCCGTCGTCCCGGGCTGGGCGCTGCCCTCGCCCGAGGTGGTCGGGGATTCGCTCTATGCCGCCCTCGATGCGGAGGGTCACCGGCCGGTGCGCGCGCTGCAGCGGCTGCGCTCGGTGGGTTTCAGCCCGGAACATGCCGCAATGCTCGGTATCTCGGCCGGCGATCCGTGCCTTGCCATCGAGCGCCGCGCGTTCCTGCCCGATGGCCGTCTGGTCGAGGCGACCAACTGTTACTACCGGGGCGATGCTTATGACCTCGTCGTCGAACAGGGCGATTACTGACCCGAACCTGTAATAATATCGCTTCCCACTTCGCATCGAAGCGCCTAAGGCGCGCTCCATCCCCGGGGGGCCGCTCATGCGCGGCTGAGAGGTGGTCAGCAGACCACGACCCGCTGAACCTGATCCGGTTGACACCGGCGTAGGGAGGGCTGGCGGCAGGTCCGTTATCCCTCCGAGTGGAGTGGACGCGAGACTATGACGGGCAATTTTTCGTATCTTTGTGGCGCGGCGCTGGCATTCCCGGCCCTATTTACGGCGGCGTTCGCGGCGGCTCCGGCGCTGGCTGACGAGGCCGATGCCTCGCCGATCCAGGTCATCGGTCATGCCGACCCCGAGGGCCTGCTGCCCGACCAGACCGAACCCAAGGCGGTCAGCGCGATCTCGTCCGAGTTCATCGTCAAGCAGGCACCGACGTTCAACGCCTTCCAGCTGGTGAACCTGCTGCCCGGCGCCAATGTATCGATGAGCGACCCTTACGGGCTCTCGGCCAGTTCCAGCCTGACACTGCGCGGGCTGGGGCAGGACCAGATCGGCGTGCTGATGGAAGGGGCGCCGCAGAACGACATCGGCTATTACAACGCCTATCCCTCGCAGTTCGCCGATGCCGAGAACGTGCGTCAGGTCAGGCTCGTGCAGGGCGGAGCGGACATCGACGCGCCGGTCGTCGCGGCGGCGGGAGGTCTGCTGTCGCTGACGCTGGACGATCCCAAGGAGCGGATGGGCGGGCTGGTCAACTTGTCGGTCGGTTCGTTCGACGAACGGCGCGTTTTCGCGCGCTTAGATACCGGCGAGATCGGCAATACCGGGCTCAAGGCCTTCGTGTCGTACTCCAACAACCGCGCCGACAACTGGCGGGGGCCGGGCTTCGACAAGCGCCAGCACATCGACGCCAAGCTGCTCGCTGAATGGGGCGAGGGCAACCGCGCCAGTCTGGCCCTGTCGTTCAACGAGGCCGAGACTTCGGGCTATCCGGCGCCGACGCTGGCCGACTGGCGCGCTTACGGTCGCGGTTTCAATTACAGCACGAAGTATACCGAGGGCGATACCGGGTACTGGCGCCTTTACCGCGCGCCGTTCCGTAACCTCTACGCCTCCGCGCCGGTGCATCTGAACTTCGGCAGCGGCCTGACGCTCGACAGCACCACGTATCTCCAGTTCGGCTACGGCAATGCGCCTTACGGGACGCAGTTGACCACGACCGGCAATTACCTCGGCACCGAGGAGCTGACGCAGCCGGTGGAACTGCCGGGCGCCGTGGACGGCCTCGCCACGGTGATGGGGAACTGGACCGGCAAGCAGATGCGGACCGGCAACGTCAGCAAGCTGACGCTGGAGGCCGGCGCGCACACGATCACGGCGGGGCTCTGGTTCGACTACGGCACGGACCGCGTGCAGCAGACCTACACCTCGATCGGTGCGGACGGGCAACCCTTCGACAAGTGGGGTTATCCGCGCAAGGCTATCCGCACTGCGGACGGCCGCCTGCTCGCTTACGAGAACGCGCGTACGGTCACGGTGACCAAGGGCTTCTTCGTCGCCGACAGCGTGACCGTCACGCCGCGCCTGACCGTCGATGTGGGCTTCAAGGGCGTGGATTTGCTGCGCAATGGCCGCAACCATCTGCCGGGGCCGCAGGACAAGGTGCATACCGACAGCTTCGCGGCGCTTCCGCGCGCGTCGGTGCACTACAAGCTGGACGAGCGGCAGCAGTTGTTCGCCAACGTGACCACGAACTTCCGCACGCCTAACGAGTTCGCGCTCTACAACAGCTACTATGGCGGCGAGGTGGTGCAGCAGGGGACTTCGAACCTCAAGAACGAGTACTCGGTCTCCGAGGAACTGGGTTATCGCTATATCGGGCCGAGCCTGTCATTTTCGCTGACCGCGTTCCATTACCACTTCCGCAACCGGCAGGTGGCGACGGTGATCAATAGCGGCGGGGCGCTGGTCAATTCTACGGTCAATGGCGGCAGTCAGACCAGCTACGGCCTCGATGCCGAGATCGACTATCGCCCGGCCAAGGGCGTGAGCATCTACGCCTCGGGCGAATATCTGCACACGCGGCAGGACGACGATCTGGCTATCGGCGGCGACTATCTGCCGACGAAGGGCAAGCGCGCGGTTTCGAGCCCCGAGTTCCAGTTTGCCGTGGGCAGCACCTATGACGACGGGCGCCTGTTCGGCAGCACCGCGCTCAAGTACGTTGGGCGGCAATATTCGTCGTTCATGAACGACGAGAGCATCAAGGGCTATGCGACGCTCGACCTAGCGATCGGTGTGCATCTGGCCGGGCTGATCGATGCGCAGCGCATGGACTTGCGGGTCAACGCGATCAACGTGACCAATCCGCGCGTGCTTTCGGGCGTGTACTCGGTCAGCAGCAACGCGCAGGACACCGTTGGGCGTAACGGGACGGTGATCTCCGGTTCTGCGCCCGCTTATTACATCGGCGGCGGCCGGGCGGTGGTGGCGACGCTGTCGCGCGCGTTCTGACATGAGCGGCGCGGTGTCTCGGGCGGACCATCTCGTGCACGGGATGGGCACGGAGCTTGAGGCGCCCGTCTGGCCCGCGATAACCGAGCCCGAGGCGGAAGGCGTTCTCGCGCACTTCCCGCAAGTCGGGCGAGTGGAAGCGCTGCGCTGGCATTCGCCCCGTCCATTCTCGGCCGCGACGCTGGTAGAGGCGGGCGGGGAAACTTTGTTCCTCAAGCGCCACCACCGCGCGGTGCGCTCCCGCGCCGCGCTGGGCGAGGAGCACGCCTTCATGGCACATCTGCGGGCGAAAGGGCTGAGCGTGCCCGATGTCATAGTGACGTCGGACGGCAGCGGAGCGGTGGCGCAGGGGGAATGGACATACGAACTCCATCGCCGGGCGCCGGGCATCGATCTCTACCGCGAGCGGCAGTCGTGGACGCCCTTCCTCTCGCATGATCATGCTTTCGAGGCTGGCGTCGCGCTGGCCCGGCTGCATGCGGCTTCGCGTGATTTCGCAGCCGAGGCGCGAGAGGATCGTCCGCTGGTCGCCAGCTTCACCATCGTGCCTTCGTCCGATCCGCTCGCAGCGGCCGAGGCTTATTTGGCAGCACGGCCGGCTCTCGACGCCTACCTCGATGGCAAGTCATGGCGCCGTGAACTGGCTCGACTGTTCGATGCGCTGGGCGAGGGAATTGTGGACCGGATCAAGGGTCGGCCTACCCTATGGACGCACAACGACTGGCACCCTTCCAACCTCTTATGGTCCGTTAGGGGCACCGTGAGTGCCGTTATAGATTTCGGTCTGGCGACCCGTACTTGCGCTATCCACGACCTCGCCACGGCGATCGAGCGAACGGCCATTCCCTGGCTGGAAATCGGCGGAAATGCGGGCGATCCGCAGGCGGCGCTGGCACTGATCGCGGGCTACCGGACGGTCCTCCCGCTGACTGGCGCGGACGTTCGGACGATTGCCCGTCTGCTGCCGCTCGTGCATGTCGAATTCGCTTTGTCGGAAGTCGATTATTTCGCAGGAATCCTCGCCGATCGCGGGCAGGCCGATCTTGCGTGGCAGGACTATCTCATCGGCCATGCGGAGTGGTTCCTGTCCCCGCCGGGACGCGATTTCCTGAGCCGGTTGGAGGCCGCAGCCTGATGTCGATACTGGAGATCGTCGCCGTCGTCGTCAGCTTCCTCGGCATCTGGCTCACTGCCCGCCGTTGGATGCTGTGCTGGCCGGTCAACCTGTTGGCCTGCGCCTTGTATTTCAAGGTTTTCCTCGACGTGCGCCTCTATTCCGACATGGTGCTGCAGGCGCTGTTCGGCGTCGCGATCCTCTACGGCTGGGCGTCCTGGGGGCGCGGGAAGGCCGATAGCGGCGACATCGTCGTCAAGCCGCTATCGCTGCTCGGCGCTGCGGTGGGCCTCGGCGCCGGGGCTGTCGGTGCCGCTGCGATAGGCTGGCTCGCCAGTCGCTACACGGACGCCGCCTTGCCGTGGATGGACGCGGGGCTGAGCAGCTTCAGCCTCGTCGCGCAGTACTGGACGGCGCGGCGGCAGTCGGCCAGCTGGCTGCTGTGGATCGCGGTGGACGTGCTCTACGTCGGCATGTTCGCGTTCAAGGACTTGTGGCTGACGGCGGGGCTCTACGCCGCGATGGTCGCTCTTGCCGTGCTCGGCTACCGGCGCTGGCGGGCAGCGGCGGCACGGCAAGGGCGAGCCGCAGCCTGATAGGCACGCCGTCACCGCCTTGGGCTCGAGATAGGTGCGAAACCTTCTAGCCTAACTGGCGGCCCCAGCTAGGTCGTCCGCGTTCGAACAGGCGCCGCTCTGTCGGGAGCGCTCACGGCCGAAATCACGGTGGCGCATACGAGGTCACCGATGACATTGAGGGTCGTGCGGCACATATCGAGGAAGCGATCGACGCCGATGATGAGGCCGATGCCTTCGGGCGGCACCCCGACGCTGCCCAGGATCAGGGCGACCACGGGAAGCGATCCTGCAGGAACGCCCGCAGTCCCGATCCCGGCCAGGATGCAGATGACCATCACGTAAAGCTGCTGCCCCAGGCTCAGGTCCACGCCGAAGAACTGCGCGAGGAACAGCACGGTCACGCCCTCGAACATGGCGGTGCCGTTCTGGTTGGCGGTAGCCCCGATCGTCAGCACGAAGCGCGCCACCTTGTTGGGAAGGCGGAGTTCCTCGTCTGCGACGCGCAGCGAGGTGGGCAGGGTGGCGTTGGAACTCGCGGTCGAGAACGCCAACAGGCTGACTTCGCGGGTCGAGCGGAAGAAGACGATCGGATTCCTGCGCGCAATGAAGGCGAGGAGCAGGGGGTAGACGCCAAACATCTGCAGGCCCAGCGCCAGCAGCACGACCCCCGCGAAGGCCGCGAGCTTGCCCAGCAGGTCCCATCCGAACTGCGCCGAGAGATTGAACATGAAGCAGAAGATCGCGATCGGCGCGAGTTGGATGACGATGCCGATCAGTTTCATCGCAACCTCGAAGACGCCTTCGATGGTATTCTTGAGCGTCTCGGTGCGCGGGCTCTGCACCAGCAGGAGGCCGATGCCGAAGAACAGCGCGAAGAACATGACGGCGAGGATGTCGTTCTCGCTCATCGCGGTGATCACGTTGGAGGGCACCAGCGCCAGCACGGCATCGACGCCGGTGGTCGATTTCGCGGAAGTCTGCAGGATGCTCCCCGCCGAATCCGCGCCCCTGGCAAGCAGTTCCTGCGCTGCCTGCCGGTCCACTCCCTCGCCTGGCCTGAGGATGTTCACGAGGGCGAGGCTGATGGCGACCGCGATCCCCGAGACGATCAGCGTATAGACCAGCGTGGCCACGCCGACCTTTCGCAGCGCGCGGATCTCGCCCATCTCGGCAATGCCGATGACCAGCGCCGAGAACAGCAGCGGCAGCACCAGCATGAACAGCAGGCGCAGGAAAATCTGCCCGATCGGCATCGTCACATATTCGACGAGGGGTGCGATCCAAGCGGCATCGGGCGCAAGCGTGTAGGTCAGCAGCCCCGAGCCGAGCCCGAGGACGAAGCCTGCGAGGATGCGAAGCTGCAGCCGCTTGTGACGCGTGCGACCGGGCGCGCTGTCGGAGGTTTCGCTGGCCTGATCCATGCCTTCGGTCTGTCTCCTGACGTCGCCTGCCTTTTGAGAGACAAAGTCCGAACCCGGCAAACGTTGCCTCAGGCCGGGAACATCACCGGCGGGGTTTCAGGCGTCCAGGGCGGTACGCGAACCATTGCAGCCTCGAACAATGGGGACGCGAGATGGCGAGCGAGCCAGTCCCGCACGTTGAGCGGGGCATTTTCGGCGAACCAGTCCGCATCGACCGCTGCGAACTGTCGGACGAAAGGCATGACCGCTGCGTCGGCCAGTCCGCGCGATGCGCCAGAGAGGTTTGCGGTACGATCGAGCCGAACATCCAGTTCGCGCAGGAAATCGAGGCCCCCGGCGCGGTGCCGCAAGGGGTCTCCGCCGTGACGCTCGGGGTACTTGTAGCGGTCGAGGTCGTACTTGAACGGTCCGTCGTTGACGGCGATGAGCGCGGGATCGTCGCGATCAAGCCAGCCTTCGGGATCGTTTGCGCCCAGCACCCGGCGCATGATGTCGATGCTCTGGTCGATGACTTCGCCCTCCGGCACGACCATCACCGGAACCGTGCCTTTCGGCGATATGGCGAGCATCGCCTCTGGCTTGGCGGAGAGCTTGACTTCCCGCAGTTCGCAGCGCGTCTCGCTCACGATCACCGCGAGCCTCGCCCGCATGGCATAAGGGCAGCGGCGGAAGCTGTAGAGGATCGGAGCGGGCACTGCGTCAGTCGCCGGACATGAGGCGATAGGCGGCGGTCATCAGTCGATCGACGTCTTCCGGGCTCAGCACATATTGCGGCTCGTATTCGAGACCGACGCGCCGCGATCGGCGCCACTCGTCGGCGTAGAGGCCCTTGTCCGGCCCGAACACCGAATGGACATGGCGGGCGAGTTCGGGGCGGCAGTCGGCGGAGCGCGCGAGCCCGAAGATGGCGACATCTACGACATGGGCGCCGACCATGATCCACAAATGGCCGTTCCATGCGGGCTCACCCCCGACTTCTCCGAAGATTTGCGGGCCATCGAAAGGCCGGCGGTCGCCCTGAACCGGCATGCCGTCGATGCTCAGCGTACCGGCTACCAGGACGACGGGTGCGTCAAGACGGCGTTCGAGTTGCACCGCAAGTGCCGTGCTCAGCAGCATTCCCGAACCGGCTTGCCTCGGGAAGACCTTGAGCAGATCGCCGGCCGTGGCCGCGATGCGCGCCTGGTCGGCCTCGGTCCATGCGTAAGCCTTGAATGCCTTGGCGGTGGCCCAGCCATGGGTGGCGGCGACGCGCTGGCCAAGTTGGGCGAGGTCTTTCACGGGAGGCATGGCATTCTCGGTAGGAGAGGACGGGGCTTGGCCCATAGGCCAGTCAAGCCGCCCGGCTCAAGCCCGTCCGGCGTAGATCATCCGTCCCTTGCCGAGAAACCGGAAGACATCGTCGAGCTTGTTCTCACCCACCGCGAAACAGCCCTGGCTGCGCCCGAGCTTGCCGTGCGCGCGGATCATGTCGTCATTCGCATACCACGCGCTATGGACCACGACCGCGCGGTCCAGCGCATTGTTGTTGGTCGTATCGAGCCCGATCAGGCGCTGCGAACGGCCATGCTTGCCGACGTAATAGTCGTCCGTGAGAAAGGCGCCCTCGCTTGACGCGTTGGAGCCGAAGGCGTTCGAAAACCGCTCGGCAAAGCCGGTATGGTGCGGGTCGGAACCCGAGCCGTGAGCGACCAGCAGCTTCGAGGCCTTGCCATCGATAACGTCGAGAAAATGCATGCGCATCTCGGAAGATGGCGCGTCGAAATCGACTATCGCGATGCGATCATGGGCCTTGATCAGCTTCGAATGCCGATCGAGCGAGGCGAGCGCCTTGCGCAGCAGCTTGGGATCGACGGTGGAGAATGTCGAACGCGGAGCGGCGGGACGCGCTTCGACCAGCTTCGGCGGTGCCGGAATACGCACGGGCGCTGGCGGCGCCAACGGCCCGAGCGATCTCGAGGTAGACTGCGCCAGCGCGCCGATTCCAACGGCCGCGCTTCCGGCCATGAGCATACGCCTGCTCAATCGGGAGGATTCTTCCGTCATGAGCCCGATATGGGGTTTCTCGAGGAAACTTCAAATCGGACCATATCCGTTACGGATATGCCTTGGGCCATTTTCGCAAGGGCTTTTCAGATCGAGCGGCGCGGATCGCTGCCGTCCCAGGCTGCCGCCGCGTCCTTGATCATGGCAAACAACTCGACCATCGGCGGCAGCGGTGCGATTACCTCGATCAGAGGGCTGAGGCCGTTGCGCGCGGTATCGAGATAGGCGAAGCGCGACAGCGGCAGGCGGCCTTCCAGCAGCACGGGCACGCCGTCCGCCCGTGCCTGTGCCAGCGTGGCCTCGTAGTCATCGATCCAGGTGCCGTAGTGATGCACGCCGCTTTTGCCGCTTTCCAGGAAATCGCGGTAGGTGGACGGCGCCGCGCCGGGCTGGATCAGTTCGATCATCGTGTCGCCGCTGTAGCTGATCGAGACGCCGCCGAAGATCGGTTCGTCCAGCGATGCAGGGCTGTCGGCGACGGAAAGTTCCTCGAAGGGAAGGGGGATCGGGAAGTCGTAGAACGGTCCGACTCCCATCGATTTCGTCCAGTGCTCGACCGCTTCGTCAAGGTCGGGGACGACGTAGGCGATCTGGAAAATCCTGCCATAGATGCGGCTCATCTCGGTCACTCTCCCGCTATGCCGCGTTCCCGCGTCCGGTCGGCACGGGTGGTCGCGATCCTTCTTGAAAAACATTCATGACTGTTTTCTACTGAATGTCCACCCCGAGGGTGAGTCGGACATGAGAGACGGCCGCCCGGTGGATCCCAGAGGAGAGGGATGACCATGATGAAGCTCGATTTCGACGACTGGAACATCCACGTCGGCACGCCGCATCCGTTCAACGCGCGGGTGTCGCCCGCGATCGACAACGGCACCGGGCGGCCCGACCCGCGCCGCTACCACGACCGCGCCTTCATGCGCGAGGAATGGGAGAAGGTCTTCGCGAAGAGCTGGCTGCTGGCCGGACCTGCCTCCGACATTCCCGAGCCGGGGGACTTCTTCACTTTCGAGGTCGGTCCGGAGAGCTTCATTGTCGTGCGCGGCGACGACGGCGCGATCCATGCGCACTACAATGTCTGCCCGCACCGTGGCAGCCGCCTCGTGACGTCGGACTTCGGCTCGCTCGACCGCTTTACCTGCCCGTTCCATTCGTGGAAGTTCGACCTCGAGGGCCGCAACGTCGCGGTGACCGATCCGGAGACGTTCCGGCCCGAAGTCCTGTGCCATGACCGCAATCTCACTTCGGTACGCTGCGAGGTGGCGGTGGGGCTGGTGTTCATCTGCATGGACCCGCAGGTCGAGCCGCTGAAGCAATGGCTGGCGCCGATCCTGCCGCATCTGGAACTCTACGACATCGATCGGATGTACGTGGTGCAGCACCGCCGCTCCGACTGGGGCGCGAACTGGAAGGGCGGGGTGGATGCCTTCGCCGAGATCTACCACCTCCATGCCGTCCACCCGCAGACGCAGTGCCTGATGGACGACCGCACCCAGATCGACCTTTGGCCGGGCGGCCTCTCACGCCAGTTCGTGCCCTTCGCGCAGCCCGCCGCGCGCTATGGGGATCAGGAGACGGTGAACCCCGGCATCCAGTCGATGCTGCGCGACGCCGGGATCGATCCCGAGACGTACGACGGCACCGCCGCCGAGACCCGCCGCGCGGTGCAGCAGGCCAAGCGCCGCCGTTCGGCAGACCTCGGGCTCGGCTATGAGCGGTTCAGCGACAGCCAGCTCAGCGATTCCGTGGTCTATGGTCTGTTCCCCAATGCCCAGATCGGCTGCCATCCGGAGGCGATCTTCCTCCATCGCTTCCTGCCGCATGCCAGCGATCCGAACCAGTTCACGTACGACACCTGTATCCTCTATCGCCACGTCGACGCGCCCGGTTACAGCGCTCCGGCATGGATGGGGCTGGGCGAGGACACCGACCTTTCCGGCGCCACCCGGCCCGAGATCGTCCACACGGGCCTCGGCGAGCCGCCGGGGCTTGGCGAAGTGCTGGACCAGGACTCTGATCTGCTGCCCATCGTGCAGGCGGGCGCCCGCTCGCGCGGTTTCCGGGGACCGCTGTGGAGCGAGCAGGAAGGCCGCCTGCGCCACTTCCACGCCGAACTCGACCGCCGGATGGAGGCAGGCGCATGAACTACGATCCGCGCAGCTGGACCGTCCACAAGGGCTCCGATCACCCGTTCGACCAGCCCGCCCCGGCGATCGACAACGGCACTGCACGGCCTGATCCCGCGCGCTACACCTCGCCCGAATTCTTCGCCCGCGAGCTGGACGAGGTCTTCGCCCGCACCTGGCTGCTCGCCGCGCCGTCCAGCGATATTCCCGAGCCCGGCGACTGGGTGAAGTTCGATACCGGACCGGAGAGTTTCATCGTCGTGCGGCAGGCGGACGGCTCGGTAGCGGCGCACTACAACGTGTGCCCGCACCGGGGCAGCCGCCTCGTCACCGGAGAGATGGGCAGCCAGGACAGCTTCACCTGTCCGTTTCACTCGTGGCGTTACGGGATCGACGGGCACAACCAGAAGGTGACCGACGCCGAGACCTTCCGCCCCGAAGTGCTCTGCCATGGCACCGACCTGACCTCGGTTCGCGCGGAGGAAGCGGCGGGCCTCGTGTTCATCAACATGGACGAAGGCGCGCGGCCGCTGGCCGAGTTCCTCGCACCGATCCTGCCGATGCTGGAGACTTACGGCATGGACCGGATGCACGTCGTCCAGCATCGCCGGTCGGACTGGGCGGCGAACTGGAAGGGCGGAATCGACGCTTTCTACGAGAGCTATCACCTTCACGCGATCCATCCGCAGACGATGGGGGTGATTGACGACCGCACGCACATCGACCTCTTCCCGCACGGCCTCTCTCGCCAGTTCGTGCCGATGGCCCAGCCCAACTCGCACTTCCCGGATCAGGAGAGGATCAATCCCGGCATCGCCATGCTGCTGGCCGACGCGGGCGTCGATCCGGACAGCTTCACCGGCACCGCCATGGAAAGCCGCTCCGCGGTGGCCCATGCCAAGCGGGATCGGGCGGCGCGGATCGGGCTGGACTACTCGCACTTCTCCGATGCGCAGCTGACCGATGCGACGATCTTCGGGATATTTCCCAATACCCAGATCGGCTGCCACCCCGAGGCGGTGTTCCTCCATCGCTTCAAGCCGCACGCCAGCGATCCGGAGCAGTTCACCTACGAAACCACCATCCTCTATCGCCACGTCGATGCCCCTGGCTACGGCGCGCCGGGCTGGATGGGGCTGGGCGCGGAGGTCGACGTGACGGGCGCGACGCGGCCCGAGGTGGTCCATACCGGGCTCGGCGAACCGCCGGGTATGGGCGAGGTTCTGGATCAGGACTCCGACCTGCTGCCGATCGTTCAGGCGGGCGCGCGTTCGCGGGGATTCCGTGGCCCGCTCTGGGGCGAGCAGGAAGCCCGGCTAAGGCACTTCCACGTCGAACTGGACCGTTGGCTGAAAGGTTAGATAGTACAAATGTTCCGGTTATGATCCTCTGACGGATTGACACCCGGCGCGGCGGCGGCAAGGAGGCGCGGATGGAACAGCCTCTCTATCGCCGCATGATGCCGTCGCCGGTGGGCGAACTCACGCTGGTGGCCGGCGACGCCGGGCTGGTCGCGGTGCTGTGGGAGAATGATCGGCCGGACCGGGTTCCCCTCGGGCCGCTGATCGATGAGGAGCATCCGGTTCTGGCGGCCACGCAGACACAGCTGCGCGAATACTTCGCGGACGGTCGGCGCGTGTTCGATCTGCCGCTGGATTTCCGGGGCACGGAGTTCCAGCGCAAGGTCTGGGCCGCGTTGCTGGAAATTCCCTTCGGCGAAACGCGAAGCTACGGCGAGATCGCGCGCGGGTTCGGCACTCCGGGTGCAAGCCGCGCGGTCGGCGCGGCGAACGGGCGCAACCCCATCTCGATCATCGCGCCGTGCCACCGGGTAATCGGCAAGAGCGGCAACCTCACCGGTTTCGCTGGCGGCATCGAGGCGAAAGCCTGGCTGCTGGCGATGGAGGAAGGGCAGCCGCTCCTGCTCTGACCGGTCAGAACGGCCTGATCGTCACGCCGTTGTCGATGACAAGCTCCGCGCCGGTGATGAAGCGGGATTCGTCCGAGGCGAGAAACAGCACCAGCGCCGCCACGTCCTTGGGATGGCCCGGCGTGCCGGGAGGCAGGACGCCGTCCGGGATTTCCTTCGGCTTGTCGAGGCGGCCTTCGGCGGTCTGCACCATCGGCGTCTCGATCGCGCCGGGATGCACCGAGTTGCAGCGGATCTTGTAGCCCTTTTCCTGGCACATCACCGCGACCGACTTGGTCATCGCCCGCACCGCGCCCTTGGCGGCGGAATAAGCGAAGAAGATCGGATAGCCGAGCAGGGCGCCGGTCGAACTCATGTTGACGATGGAGCCGCCGCTCCCCTTGTTCATCAGCGGAATCGCATGCTTACAGCCCAGGAACACGCCGTCGGTCATGATCGCGCTGACCCAGCGGAACTGTTCGAGCGTGGTATCCTCGACGTCGGCGCTGAGCACCACGCCTGCGTTGTTCACCAGCACGTCGAGTCTGCCGAAGCGCGCCTCGATCTCCTGCATGACGGCGATCCACTGCCCTTCGTCCGCCACGTCGAGCGCCATCGCCAGCGCGCCGCCACCGATGCGGTCGGCTACGGCGAGCGCGGTCTCCAGCTTCACGTCGGTGACGACCACGGTGGCGCCTTCACGGGCGAGCGCCTCGCAGTCCGCCGCTCCCAGCCCCGAGCCGCCGCCGGTGACCAGCGCGACTTTGCCTTCAACCCGGCCCATGTCTCTCTCCATCCGTTGTTTTCTAAAAACAGAGCAGTCATTCCCGTGAAGGCGGGAACCCATCTCCTGACGGTGCCTGTTGCACGCTCATCAGTTGGGTCCCCGCCTTCGCGGGGATGACGGGAAGAGGGAGCAGGGCTACGCCGCCCCGTCCTCGCTGAAATATTCCGGCATCCCGGCAGGCCAGATAACGCCCCACTGGGCCTGCCCGCCGTCCATGATGATGAGGTCGCCATTGATGAACCGCGCCGCCGGGGAGGCCAGGTAGGCGATCGCCTCGGCCACGTCCCAGGCGTTGCCGCGCATCCGCATCGGGTTGGCCTTGTGGAAGCGGGCGAGCGCTTCCTCCGGGTACATGCGGAAGCCCTCGGTCTCGATCACGCCGGGGCCGATGCAGTTGACGCGGATGTTCCACTGCGACCACTCGGTGGCAAGCGTCTTGGAGAGGTAGATCACCCCCGCACGCGCCGCGCAGGTGTGCGCCGCCTGCGGCATGCCGCGCTCGACGTTGGCGACGATGTTGACGATGTTGCCCGGCTTGCCGTCCTCGCGCCAGCGCTTGGCGGCTTCCTGCATCATCCACCAGGTCCCGTTGAGGTTGGTGTCGATCACCGCCAGCCAGCCCTTGCGGGTGAAGTCTATGGCGTCCTGTGGGAACTGCCCGCCCGCGTTGTTGACCAGCGTATCGAGCCCGCCGAAGTGATCGTGGACGGTGCCGATCAGCGCCTCGACGCCTTCGGGATCGCGGATGTTGGTCGATACGGCGAGGACTTCGTTGCCGACCTCTTCGCGCACGAGGTCCACGGTGGTCTGCAGCTTGTCCAGGTCGCGCCCGCAGATCGCGACGTTGGCGCCCAGCCTGGCCGCCAGAAACGCCGCCGCCTTGCCCATGCCGCTGCCCGCGCCCGTGATCAGCACCGTTTGCCCGGCGAGCATGTCGTCACGGTAGATCGTGGACTGCTGGCGCAGCGCCTCTTCGTCAAGGCCGCGCGCCGGACGGTCCGGGCCATCGTCTTCGGGGCGGAACACTTTCGCGGTGTAGTTGCTGGGCGCGTTCAAATCTCTTGTCCTCACGAATCGGGACAGAGGCCGACTTACGCCGCGTTGATCCTCTGCCCGCCACCACGGTAGCGGCGGGCGATCAAAAAGACAAACAAGATTGTTTTTACGAGACGGCGACGCCCTTGTGCCACGGCATCAGCGCGCGGATCTGGTTCTCAAGATGGGTCAGCATGGCCGGGACCTTGGCCTTGTCCATCGCGCCGGTTTGCACCGCGATGGCCATGCCTTCGAGGATCGTCTGGGACAGGTTCATGGCCATGTCGAACTGGGCCGGAGCATCGCGCCATTCGGGGAAAAGAGCATCAGCCTGCGCGTTGAAGCGTTCGCGGAATTCCTCCTGCAGCGGGAAGAGGATCGCGCCGAGGTCCTTGTCGGTGCGCGCCGCCACGGCAAGTTCGTGGAAGGCGATGAACGCGGGTTTCTGGACCTGCGCCCAGTAGACTTCCACCAGCGTATCGACGTCGTGCTCCTCCGGCTTCTCGGCGGCGCGGCGGAAAGCGCGCAGGCGCTTTTCGTGCAGTTCGATGATCGTCGCCTTGATGAGCGCGGCGCCGTTCTCGAAGTGATGCATCATCGCTCCGCGAGACAGGCCCGCCTCCTCGGCCACGCGCGGCGTCGTGGTGTTGGCGTAGCCGTGCTTGACGAGGCAGCGCACCGTCGCCTCGATCAGCCGCCCCCGCGTCTGTGCCGCCTTGGTCGCCTGCAGGGTCGTGCCGCCATTCTTTGCGGGAGACGCCTTGGGAGCGGCGGGCTTTGCAGTGCGGGTGGTGCGCGTGCGCGAAAGAGCCATGTGATTCGCCTGGAAAATGCTGTCGGCAGTGATTGCGGATTCAATCCGCTTACGCTCTGGACCGCCCGTTAGGCAAGCACCCGAAGGCCCCGGATCGCGGCCATTCCTGCGGATATCGCCCCGCTGGCATCACCTTGCCACCCCTGTAAACAAAACAGACATGACTGATTGTATTTTTCCCGCCGCTTGATAAGCTGGCGTCAAACACAGTTCGCATGATCGGGCGCTTTGCCGCGCGATCTGATAAGAGCACAGGACATGGGAGAGCGGGAATGGGCGATAGGCCAATCCTGACTATGGGCGAGATGGTGCGATCCTCGGCAGGCAAGTTCGGGGACCGCGATGCGATCGTACTGCCGGACCGGCGGCTGACGTATACCGAACTGAACGAGGCGGCGCGCAACTGGGCGCGGGCGTTCGTGGCGATGGGCGTGAAGCCCGGCGACAACGTCGGTCTGCTGCTGCCGACTTGCGTGGACTTCATCACAGCGTTCTACGGCATCACTATGACGGGCGCCGTCGCGGTGCCGGTCAACGCGCGGTATCAGGCGAGCGAACTGGGCTTCGTCGCCGCCGACGCCGATCTCGTGACGATCATCACCATCGGCAAAGTCGCCGACGGTCTCGATTTCAGCGCGCGTCTCGAAGCGGCGCTGCCCTCGCTGACGCAGGCGGAGGATCCCTGGGCGCTTGCCTTGCCCGAGGCGCCCCGCCTGCGCAGCATCGTGTGCCTGGACGACCGGTGCGCGCCTTACCTTGTTTCCGCCCGCGCGGCGCTGGGGGCGGGGCTGGAGACGCCCGAGGCCGAAGTGGATGCGCGGATCGACGCCGTCTCGCCGCAGGATACGGCGATGATCCTCTATACTTCGGGCACCACGGCCAATCCCAAGGGCGCGATGATCAGCCACCGCGCGCAAGTGGCGAACAGCCGCAATCTCGGTGTGCGCTACGAATGCACCGGCGAGGACAAGGTCTGGTCGCCGCTGCCGATCTTCCACATCGCCGGCATCCTGCCGATGACGATGATCCTCGACCTTGGCGGCGTCTACATGACGATCCCGCGCTTCGATGCCGGGGTAGGGCTGGCGATGCTGGGCAAGGAGGGCGCGACGATCGCCTATCCCAGCTTCGTCACGATCATGCAGGACCTCATCACCCACCCGACCTTCAAGGATACCGACCTGTCGAAGCTGCGGGTGATGAACTCCAACTTTGCGGTCCAGCCCGAATGGATCAAACTGGCGGTGGCCGAGGCCATGCCGCACACCATCCAGGTCGGCACGTACGGGCTGACGGAAGGCGCGGGCACCGTCTCCACCAGCCGTCTTTCCGACAGCTATGACGTGCGCACCGGCCGCTGCGGGGTGCCGCTCGACGAGTGGAATGTCCGCATCGTCGATCCAGAAACCGGCGAGGATTGCGGGCCGGGAGAGCAGGGCGAGATCGTGCTGGGCGGCCCGAACATCCTCAAGGGCTACTACAACGCCCCCGAAAAGACCGCCGAGGCCATCCGGGGCGGCTGGTTCTTCTCCGGCGACATCGGCTCGATCGACGCGGACGGCAACGTCATGTTCCATGGCCGCACCAAGGACATGCTCAAAGTCGGCGGCGAGAACGTCGCGGCGGCGGAGATCGAGGCCATGCTGCAGACTCATCCGGCGGTGAAGCTGGCGCAGGTCGTCAGCCTGCCGGACGACCGCTACGCCGAAGTCCCTGCCGCCTTCGTCGAACTCGCCGAGGGCGAGAGCGCCAGCGAGCAGCAACTGATCGACCACTGCAAGGGCCGCATCGCCAGCTTCAAGATCCCGCGTCATGTGCGCTTCGTCGCGGAGTGGCCGATGTCGACCTCCAAGATCCAGAAGTTCCGCCTGCGCGAAGGGCTGATCGCGGAGTTGCAGGCGGTTTGACGAAGGGCGTTAGCCCACCGCTCGTCATTGCGAGCGCAGCGAAGCAATCCAAGGCGGGTTACGCGGCCCTGGATTGCTTCGTCGGCTTCGCCGCCTCGCAATGACGTTGGGGAGAGGGGCATAGCTATCGCAATAAAAAAGGCAGTCGTGATTGTCTTTTTTATTGCATCGTCCGGGGCGAGGGGCTTACAGTCCTCTCAAGACTTCAAGGCCGCACTCCGACTCCGCGGCCATACGGAACAAGGAAGAAGCGAATGGATCTGGGACTGGCGGGCAAGAAGGCGATCCTCGTCGGCGCGGCGCGCGGCATCGGCTACTCGGTGGCCGAAGTCCTGGCGCGCGAGGGCTGCGACATCGCGCTCACCGCGCGCAGCGAGGATAGCGTCAAGGACGCCGTCGCCAACCTCTCGAAGTACGGCACCAAAGTCGTCGGCAAGGCCGTCAACGCCAAGCAGCCCGAGGAATACAAGGCCTGGATCGACTGGGCGATCGAAGCGCTCGACGGCGTCGATATCCTCGTGCCGTTCACCTCGGCCGGCGGCGGTATGGGCAGCGAGAAGTACTGGTACAACGCCTTCGAGACCGATGTGATGGGCGTCGTCCGCGCGGTCGAGGGCGTGATCGAAAAGATGACCGAGCAGCAGCGCGGCGCGATCGTCCTGCTCGGCTCGACCTCGGTGGGCGAGGCGATGGGTGGTCCGCAGGCCTACAACGCGATGAAGGCCAGCCTCGTCACCTGGGGCAAGCAGCTGGCGCTGTGGCACGGCAAGAACGGCATCCGCGTCAACGTCGTCTCCCCTGGTCCGATCGAGTTCGAGGGCGGCAACTGGGACATGATCAAGGGCACGATGGAGAAGTTCTACGCTTCCCAGCTTCGCCAGCAGCCTTCGGGCCGCCTCGGCCGACCGGAGGAAGTGGCCAAGGCCATCGCCTTCCTCGCCAGCGACGCGGCCAGCTGGTGCAACGGGTCGCACCTCGTCGTCGACGGGGGCTTCACCAACAGGACGCACTTCTGATGAAGCCGCATGTCATGGGCTGGGACCGGGCGTCGATGGACGTCAAGCGCGTCGTCGACGTGTTTCGCGTCGATCCCGAGTCCGTGGGCAACGGCACCCCGACGGAGCGTGCGCCCGATCCGGAGTTGGGCACCGACATAATCCCGGCCGCGCGCTATTACTCGCCCGAATTCATGAAGCTGGAGTGGGAGCGCGTCTGGACCAAGGTGTGGCTGCTGGGCGGCCGCTCCGACGATCTTAAGGAACCGGGCGACTACATCTGCACCGATATCGGCAAGGAATCCGTGCTGATCGTCCGGCAGGCGGATGGCTCGATCCGCGCCTTCCCGAACCTGTGCCTCCATCGCGGCAACCGCCTGCGTCCCGAGGGGCGCGGCAATGCCGAGAAGTTCCAGTGCATGTATCACCACTGGACTTACGGCCTTGACGGCAAGCTCGAGCATATCCCGGACTTGTGCACCTTCGTGCAGGGCGGCCCGGACGGCATGAAGCTGACGCCGCTGCCCTGCATCGAGTGGAACAGCTTCGTATGGTTCTCGCTCGATCCGAACGTCGAGCCGTTCGACGACTTCATCGATCCGCTGAAGCGCCACCTCGAACCCTATCATCCCGAGCGGATGGCGTGGATGCGCGACATCACCGTCGAGTGGGACTGCAACTGGAAAACTTCGGTCGATGCCTTCAGCGAGACTTACCACGTCCAGGGCATCCACCCGCAGCTCAAGTGGTATCTCGACGACGTCAACGTCCAGATCGACTGCTACGGCAAGCACAACCGCTACCTGATCCCCTTCGCGGCGATATCCCCGCGTGTGGCGATGCCGAGCCAGATCCCGCCCGCGATCCACGAGATCATGGTGCATGCGGGGATGGACCCGGCTGAATACGAGGGCCGTGTCTCCGACATCCGCCGCGACGTGCAACTGTTCAAGCGCGAGCATGGCGCAGCGCAGGGCAAGGACTATTCCGAACTCAATGACGAGCAACTGACCGACGACTACCACTACACGATCTTCCCGAACGTGTCGGTGAACGTCCACGCGGACGACGTCATGCTGTTCCGTCAGCGCCCGCACGCCTCCGACCCGAATAAGATGTATTACGACATCTGGATGTTCGGCCTCGTCCCCGAGGGCGAGGAGTGGCCCGAGCGTGTCCGCCACCAGCGCTTCAGGCACGGTGACAAGACTATCGGTCAGGTGCTCGATCAGGATGCCTTCAACCTGCCGACGGTGCAGACGGGGATGCAGTCGGACTTCTTCCCCGGCCTGCACATCGGCGATCAGGAACTGCGCATCCGTCACTTCCACAAGGTGCTGGACGACTACATCTACACGCACGGGAAGGGGCCGGATGACTTGTGACAAGGACGTCGTCCCGGACTTGATCCGGGACCGCTGGCCGAGCGTCACCCAACCCTCGGCAGGACGCGCCTAAAGACAGCCACCGGTCCCGGATCAAGTCCGGGACGACGATTTAAGAACACCAACGGGAGAAGCGGGCGATGCAACTGAACCGCGACGAACTGCTGGGCGCCTATCGCCGGATGAAGACCATCCGCGAATTCGAGGAACGCCTGCATGAAGAGATCAAGACCGGCGAGATCGGCGGCTTCACGCACCTCTACGCCGGGCAGGAAGCGGTTGCCGTGGGCATCTGCGATCAGTTGACCGTGGACGACAAGATCGTCTCCACCCATCGCGGCCATGGCCACTGCATCGCCAAGGGCTGCGACGTGAAGGGCATGATGAAGGAGATCTACGGCCGCGCCGGAGGTCTCTGCAAGGGCCGCGCGGGCTCGATGCACATCGCTGACCTCGAAGTGGGCATGCTCGGTGCGAACGGCATCGTCGGCGGCGGTGCACCGCAGGCGGTGGGCGCCGCGATCGCCGCGCGCATCGATGGCAAGGGCAGGGTGGGCGTGACGTTCTCCGGCGACGGCGCCTGCAACCAGGGCACCACTTTCGAGGCGATGAACCTCGCCGTCGTGACCAAGGTGCCGGCGATCTTCGTCTTCGAGAACAACCACTATTCCGAGCACACCGGCGATGCGTATGCGGTCGGCACGAACAAGGACATCGCCAGCCGCGCCGAAGGCTTCGGCATGAAGGCCTGGCGCGCCAACGGCTGTGATTTCTTCGACACTTACGCCGCTTTCACCGAGCTGCTCGAATATGTTCGCGCCGGCAATGGCCCCGCCGCGATCGAGCTGGATACCGAGCGCTACTACGGCCACTTCGAAGGCGATCCGCAGCGCTATCGCGGCAAGGGCGAACTCGATCGCATCCGTGCCGAGCGGGACTGCCTCAAGGCCTTCCGCGCGCGCGTGACCGGCGCCGCGCTGCTGACCGATGAGGATCTCGATGCGGTCGACGCCGAAGTCCTCGCCCTGATCGAGGAGGCCGTGGCCGAGGCGCGTGCCGACGAGCAGCCCGATCCCGCCACTGTCGCCGACGACGTCTACGTCGAATACTACTGAGGAACCGCAGATGGCCATCATGAACATCCGCGAGGCGATCGTCTCGACGCTGCACGCGGAAATGGAACGCGATTCCGACATCATCCTGCTGGGCGAGGACGTGGTGGGCGGCAACGGCACCGCCGGAGGGCCCGAGGCGATCGGCGGCATCTGGGGCACCAGTCCGGGGCTCTGGAAGAAGTTCGGTCCCGAGCGCGTGATCGACACGCCCATCAGCGAAAGCGCCATCATCGGCGCGGCGGCGGGCGCGGCGCTTTCGGGCAAGCGGCCGGTGGCTGAACTGATGTTCGCGGACTTCGTGGGCGTCAGCCTCGACCAGATCTGGAACCAGATGGCCAAGTTCCGCTACATGTTCGGCGGCAAGACCAAGTGCCCCGCCGTGGTGCGGCTGGTCTATGGCGCCGGGATGCAGACGGCGGCGCAGCACAGCCAGTCGGTCTATGCGATGCTGACGGCGATGCCCGGCCTCAAGGTGGTGCTGCCCACCACCCCGGCCGACGCCAAGGGCCTGCTGACCGAGGCATTGCGCGGCGACGATCCGGTGATGTTCTTCGAACACAAGACGCTTTACGGCGTGAAGGGCGAAGTGCCCGAGGGCGACCACCGCCAGCGCTTCGGCGAAGCGCGCGTGGTGCGCGAGGGTGGCGACGTCACCGTGGTCGCCTGCGGGCGCATGGTGAACTTCTCGGAAAAAGCCGGCGACAAGCTGGCGGCGGACGGCATCGGTATGGACCTGCTCGATCTGCGCACCACCAGCCCGCTGGACGAGGACGCGATCCTGGAATCGGTGGAGCAGACCGGCCGCCTCGTCGTGGTGGACGAAAGCCCGCCGCGCTGCAGCCTTGCCGCCGACATCGCCGCGATGGTGACCGAGCGCGCCTTCACCAGCCTCAAGGCCCCGCCCGCGATGGTGACGGCGCCGCACAGCCCGATCCCCTTCGCCCGCAATCTGGAGCGCGCCTGGGTGCCCTCGCCGCAGAAGATCGAGGATGCCGTGCGCCGCGTCCTCGCCTTCCGCTGAGGGGAGGGCACATGGCAAAGCTCACGCCCTTCACGATGCCCAAGTGGGGCATCGAAATGGCCGAAGGAACGATCGCCGACTGGATGGTGGCTGAAAACGCCCCGTTCGAACGCGGCACCGTGCTCACGCTGGTCGAGACCGACAAGATCACCAACGAGATCGAGGCGGAAAAGGACGGCCGCTTCGTGCGCATCCTTGCCGAAGCCGGGCAGACCTACCCGGTCGGCGCGCTGCTGGCGGTGCTGAGCGACGGCGGCGAAGCCAGCGCGGCGGAGATCGACGCGGTGATCGCGGCGTTCACGCCGTCCGAAAGTGGCTTCGGGCCTGACGGTGACGATACGCCTGCTGCACCTGCCGTGGAACCGGAAAGGCCCGCTACGCCCGCCGCGCCGCCGGTGCCTGAGGGCCTTGCTATCAGCCCCGCTGCGCTGGCGGAGGCGCAGCGCCTTGGCGTCGATTTGGCCACCGTCACCGGCACGGGCCGGGGTGGTCGCATCTTCGCGCAGGACGTGCATCAAGCTGCGCGGCCCGAGGCGCAGCCGCAGCTTGTCGGCGTCTTCGCGGCGACGCCGGACAGCCCGGTGCTCTCCACTCCTGTCGCCCGCCGTCTCGGCGCGCTGCACGGGTTGGACCTCGCCACGATCAAGGGCTCCGGCGCGCGCGGCAAAGTGCGGCGTGACGACGTGCTGGCGATCGTCCAGCAGGCCGCCCCGACACCCGCGCGCCCTCCGGCGCCCGCCAGCGCGGCCCCGGCCCCCGTCGCGGCAGCGTCCGCACCGCGTCCGGCATCGGGCAATGTCGATGTCATGCCGATGTCCTCGATGCGCCGGACCATCGCGCGCAGGCTCACTGAGGCCAAGCAGCAGATCCCGCACTTCTACGTACGTCGCCGCGTCCGTGCGGACCGTCTTCTGGCGCTGCGCACTTCGCTGGGGTCGGACAAGCCCAGCGTCAACGACTTCATCGTCAAGGCCTGCGCTCTGGCGCTGATGGAAGTGCCCGCCGTCAACGTGCAGGTTCACGGCAACGACATCCACCGCTTCGGTTCGGCCGATGTTGCGGTGGCGGTGGCGACCGAGAAGGGCCTCGTCACCCCGATCGTCTTCGGCGCCGACGATCTCTCCGTGGCCGAGATCGGGAGTGTGATGAAGGGCCTCGCCCAGCGCGCCCGCAGCGGCAAGCTCAAGCCGGAGGAATTTATCGGCGGCAGCTTCTCGCTCTCCAACCTCGGCGGGTTCGGGGTCGAACAGTTCGACGCCATCATCAACCCGCCGCAGGGCGCGATCCTGGCGGTCGGCACCGCCCGGCCCGAGCCCATCGACGACGACGGCGCGATCCGCATCGTGCCGGTGCTCCACCTTTCGCTCTCGTGCGACCACCGCGCGATCGACGGGGCCGACGGTGGCCGCTTCATGGCCGCGCTCGCGAACCTCATCGAACAGCCCCATTTGCTCTGACGGAAAAGAAACGATGAACTTCAAGCTGACCGAAGACCAGCTCCAGCTGCAGGAAGCCGCCCGCACCTTCGCCCGCGCTGAACTGCCCGCCATCGCTGCCGAGCTGGAGCGCGACAACAAGCCGCCGAGCCGCGCGCTGGTCAAGCGCTATGCCGAGATGGGCTTCCTCGGCATCAACGTGTCGAGCGAACTCGGCGGCCTGGGTCTCGGCAACATCGAGGCGCTGATCGTGCTGGAGGAGTTCGGCAAGATCTCTTCCGCGGTCGGCTTCCCGATCTTCGAAAGCTCGGTCGGACCGGTGCGCGCGATCGAGCACTTTGCGTCCGACACGCTGAAGAAGCGCGTGGTTCCCGCCGTCTGCTCGGGCGACATGGTGGTGGCGGTCTCCATGTCCGAACCGGACGCGGGCAGCGCGCTGACCGACCTCAAGACCAGGGGCGTGGTCAAGGGCGACAAGCTCATCATCAACGGCACCAAGCGCTGGTGCTCGGGCGGCGGGCATTCCGACGCCTATGTCGTCTACTGCCGCCTGTCCGACGATCCGGGCGCCAAGGGCATCGGCGCGGTGCTGGTGGAAAAGGATGCGCCGGGCATCTCGTTCGGCCCCAACGAGGAGCTGATGGGCTTTCGCGGCGTGCCGTCGTCCGACATCAACTTTGACGATTGCGAAGTGCCGCTCGACAATATCATCGTGCAGGCCGGCGGCGGCTTTAAGAAGCTGATGGAAGCCTTCGACCTCGAACGCTGCGGCAATGCCACGATGTCGCTGGCGCAGGCTTCGGGCGCGCTGGAGGACGTCAGCGTCTACGTTCAGGAGCGCAAGCAGTTCGGCAAGGCGATCGCCGAATTCCAGGCGGTGCAGATCAAGCTGGCCGAGATGCAAATGAAGATCGAGGCCGCCCGCCTGCTGATCTGGCGCGCCGCCTCGCTGGCCGAGGATGGCCTGCCTTCGGTGCTGCACAGCTCCACCGGCAAGTGCTTCGCCAACACCATCGCGCGCGAGGTGACGGGCGATGCGATGCAGCTGATGGGGGCTTACGGCTATTCCAAGGAGTTCCCGATGGAGCGTCGCCTGCGGGACTCGTGGGGTTGGGGCATCGCGGGCGGGGCGATCGATATCCAGAAGGTCAATATCGCCGGGGCCATGCTCGGGCGGCGGTTCGATCAGCGGCGGTGAGGCATATGAATTAAAATAGGCGTCATCCCAGCGAAGGCTGGGACCGCTGGCAAGGAATAACTCACCTGTCGGAAAAGCGCCCTGTCGATGGATGGGCAAAAGACGGCCAGCGGTCCCAGCCTTCGCTGGGATGACGGTTCGCCAGAGCCATGAGGGGGTGGCCCGGCACCCGCGCTTCTAGCGCGCGGTGCCGGCCATCCGCTCCCGCGCGCCGCGCGTGTAGACCAGGTTGATGCTCGTGAACGTCACCGCCTCGGTCCCGTCTTCCAGCACAACGGCATAGCGCGTCATCGCCGTGCCGCGATCGGTGCGGGTCTTCGAGGGTTCGAGGCTGACGATCTCGCTGGTGACGTGGATCGTGTCCCCGGCCCGGATCGCGCGTTTCAAGCGCAGTTCGTCCCAGCCCACGCCGCAGACCCAGTCGATGTCCCAGTTTATCTCGTGGTCCATCTGCCGCCACAGCGCGAGGACGTGGATGCCGCTCGCCACCACTTCGCCGAAGACCGACTGCGCGGCGCTTTCCGGGTCGGTGTGGAACCATTGCGGATCGTACTTGCGTGCGAACTCCAGCATTTCTTCCTGCGTCACCGTGCGCGAGGAGGAGCGGCGGAACTCGCCGAGTTCCAGATCCTCGAAGGTGCGGTGCGGTTTTGCGGGAGTGAACAGCTCGGTCACAGCTTTCCTTCGCGTTTCTGGTCCAGCATCCGCGCGAGGCCCTGCTGGCTGACGGTGGCGACGAGGGTGCCGTCGCGGCGGAAGATGTTGCCCCGGCCGAGCGCCAGCGCGTCGGTCGCGGCGGGGCTGTCCATCGCGTAGAGCATCCATTCGTCCACGCGGAAGTCATCATGAAACCAGATCGCGTGGTCGAGGCTGCTGCTCTGCAGGAAGTCGTTGGCCCAGCCGATGCCCAGCGGCCCCAGCGCCGTGTGGAAGATGTGCAGGTCCGAGGCATAGGCGAGCAGGCGCTGGTGGACGTCGAGGGGGGCGTCGATCGTGTCGTTCAGGCGGAACCAGAAGCTGCGCGTCGCCGGGCGAACGTCGCGCTCGTCGAACGGGAACATGCCGATCGGGCGCCAGTCGATCTGCTGGCGGCGACGCCAGAAGGGACGGTGGCGTTCGGGCAGGCGATCGCCGTATTGCTCCACCAGTTCAGCGAGGCTGGTCAGGCCTTCGGGCTCTGGCACGTCGGGCATCGGGAAGCCGTGGCGGCCGGAAGGCTCGGGCGCCTTGAAGGAGGCCATCAGGTTGAGGATCGGCGCGCCGTCCTGCGTCATGCGTACGGTGCGGTTGGAGAATGTGCGTCCGTCGCTCTCGCGCGTGACGCTGAACTCCACTGCGCGGTCGATCAGGCCGGGCTGGAGAAAATAGGCGTGGAGGCTGTGCGCGACCTTGTCCTGCGGCACCGTCAGTCGCGCGGCGGCAAGGCATTGCGACAGCGCCATGCCGCCGTAGAGGCGCAGGAGATCGCTCGGGACCGGCGCGACGCGGTAGTGGTCGGGGGCGATTTCCTCGAAGGCATAGGCGAGGCGGCGTTCGCGTTCCGGGTCGTCGATGTAGGGATTGGTATCGGGCAAGCAGTGCATCCAATTTCGTCATCCCGGACTTGTTCGGGGACCGTGGGCGTGTGACGCGGGGGCTTCGACAGGCTCAGCCTGAGCGGAATTATAGGTTATTACACGACCTCCGCTCACCCTGAGCTTGTCGAAGGGTCTCAGCTGAGCTTGTCGAAGCCCCCTCTGCCAGCACTGATCTAAAGACCGCCAGCGGTCCCGGATCAAGTCCGGGACGACGTGGCGATCACGCCGCAGCCTCAGTTACCGCCAGCTTTTCGAACCCGAACCCGCAGTCCGGATCGACGATCTGCAGCAGTTCCACCACGTTGCCGTCGCAGTCCTTGCCGTAAGTGGCACGGGTCGCCGCCGAGCCGCCGGGCTCGCAGTTGAACTCCATGCCCAGCGCGGTGAGCCGCTCGTATTCGGCGAAGACGTCGTCGCAATAGAGGCAGATATGGGTGATGCCCCGGTCGCACATGCGCGGATGGACCACCTGCGGATCGTTGCTGGCATATTCGAAGACTTCGATATGCAGGTTGCCCAGCCGGATCATCTCATAGCGTGCGCTGCTGTCCGTGAGGCCGACCATCGTGTCGATCCGGGCGTTGCCGGGCTGCCAGCCGCCCTCCTTGCCGGCGCGCTCGAAGCCGAACCAGCGCTGGTAGTGATCGACGAACCGTTCGAGGTCCGGCGTCGAGATGGCGAGGTGGTGGACGCCCCGGATCATGCCGCCTGATCCACGGCGGACTGACCCACTGCGGATCTGGCGGCTTTCACGGCCGAGACGATCTCGGCGTTGGTGGGATTGCGGCGCAGGGTCAGGCCGCCGTTCACCTGCAGCACCTGCCCGCTCATGAAGCAGGCGTCGCCCGCCAGCCACGAGACGGCTTCGGCGATGTCCTCGCTGGTGCCGACGCGGCCCAGGGGATATTCCCTGGCGAAGGTATCGGTGATCGCCGTATTCTTCGCCGCTTTCTCGGTCATCGGCGTGGCCGTGAAGCCGGGCGCGACCGAGTTGGCGCGGATGCCGCGATGGCCGAATTCGTTGGCCACGCAGCGGATCACGTGGTCGGCGCCCGCCTTGGTGCCCATGTAGGCGGCATGGTCCTCCAGCATGATCGAGGCGGTGGCGGAACTGATCTGGATCAGCGAGCCCCCGTCGCGCATCACCCGCAGCATCGCCTGATAGAACAGGATCGCGCCGGTGAACTGCAGCGCGGTCATCTTCTCGATCTCGGCCTTGGTGGTGTCGAGGAAGGGTTTGAGCAGACCCCAGCCGGTGGCGTTCACGGCGATGTCGATGCCGCCATAGGTCGCCTTCGCGGCGTCGCCGAGGCGGGCGAGATCTTCCTCGCTGGTGAGATCGCAGCCGGTCACCGCCAGCCCGCCGATCTCGGCGGCGAGGCGTTCCAGTTCCTCCGCCTTGCGCCCGGCGACGATCACCGTCGCGCCATCGGCGGCAAGGCGGCGCGCGATCACTTGCGCCATGTTGTCCCGGTTGGCCGCGCCGACGACGACGGCGACCTTTCCTGCCAGATCGGCCATGCGTGTTCTCCCGTTATCCTGTTTTCTCGTCCCGCGTGGGAGCGGGGCAAAGTCAGTCCCGCTGTACCCAGTCGCCCAGCACCTGCTCGACGCGCGTGTGCTCCGGCACCCGGTTGAGGCCGATGCGGCGGTCGAGTTCCTCGTGCCAGTGGTAGATGCGGCGCTCCTGATAGTTGAGCGGCATCGCCCTGAAGCCCGGGCTTTCCAGCGATTCCTGGATTTGCGGCGCGTATTGCAGGTCCTCGTAGAGAATACGCTCCCAGTTGCTCAGACGCGTGGGCCAGAGCGGGTGCGGGTTCTCGGGATCGTGGTCCGGTGCCAGCCAGCTGGACACCACGCGCGTGCGCTTCGTGCCGATCGGCCAGAACTGCAGAATCGGGATGCCGGTGGGGGCAGGGGGCATGATGAAGTTGGGGTAGATCTGGTAGCTGACGTTGTTCTTGGCCGGGAACTCGGTGATCGATGCGATTTCCGGCATGCCCACGGTGCCGGGATCGACCCAGTCGGGGCGCCGGTTCGGCGTCGCCATGCGGCTGTGGCCGTTCGGCCAGAGCGTGATGATCATCGCGCGGTGATCGAGGAAGCGGTCCACCGTGTTCACGTGGATCGACTTGATGTGGTAGACCTCGAGGAAGGCGTCGAGCAGGACCTTGACGTTGCAGTCCACCTCGTAGCTGCGGCTGTCGACGAGGCGCAGCTTCTCAAGCTCGAACTGCTCCAGCTGCTCCGCCATCGGGCCGATGTGTTCCATCAGCGGCTGCGCATCGGGATCGCGGTTGATGAAGATCAGCGAGCCCAGCAGTTCGCAGCGCACCTGTACCAGCGAGCGGCACGACATGTCGAAATCGACGAAGTCGCGCTTGTCGCGCACCGCCGTCAGCTTGCCGTCGAGGGTATAGCTCCAGCCGTGATAGCCGCAGACGAAGCCGCGCCCTTCGCCCGATTCTTCGGTGACGAGGGGGGCGCCGCGATGCTGGCAGGTGTTGTAGAACGCCTTGACCTCGCCCTGCAGGTTGCGCGCGACGATGATCGGCACGCCCGAATTGCGGGTCAGGAACCAGGAGCCCGGATTGGGGACCTGATCGGTGTGGCCCGCATAGAGCCACGCCTTGTCCCACATCATCTCCTTTTCGAGTTGCAGGAATTCGGGGTCGGTATAGCGGCTGCCGGGAATATCGGGCAGCTTGGGAAAGCCTTCGGGCGGCCCCTTGCGATCCCGCTCGTAGTCCATCCGCGCGAAATCGTTCTCGGGGCTTTGATCTGCGACCAGATCGAGCATCGGCCTTCTCTCCCTTGCCTTGCACTCCGGTTGGGCGGAGTGGGCCGCAGCAGAATCAAAAAACAGACATGAATGTTTGATTCTGCCGATGTGATGCTTGCGATCCTACCTCCTGCACGATAAAACAGTCAACAGTGATTGTATTTTCATCATCTCGACGAGCGGACGCGTCAGCGCTGGCCGAACTGCGCATCGCGCTTCTGTGCATAGGCGGCGATGCCTTCGCGGCTGTCGGCGCTGGCGAGCGTGGCCTTGCCCCAGGCATTGCCCACCGCGAGCGCCTGTGCGGTGTCCATGCCGGTGGAAAGCTCGTAGAGTTCGCGCCCGTTGCCGATCGCCTGCCAGCTGTTCGCCAGCATCGCCTGCGTAACCTCAAGCGCGCGGTCCAGCAGGCGGTCACCGGGCACGACTTCGGTGACGACGCCAAGGTCGTAGAGGCGGCGGGCGGGGAGCAGTTCGCCGGTCATGATCATCGCCAGCGCCGTGGCGCGGGGGACTTGCGCGGCAAGGCGCTGGATGCCGCCCGCGAAGGCGAAGAGGCCGCGTTTCACTTCGCTCACGCCCATCAGCGCGTGGTCGGCGGCGAAGACCATGTCGCAGGCCATCATGATCTCGAACCCGCCCGCGACAGCGGTGCCGTTGATCGCGGCGATCAGCGGCTTGGTGCGGCGGCGCTCGGTGATGCCGCCGAAGCCGCGGCCGGGGATCAACCCGTGACCGGCGCCGATGCGCTCAGCTTCCTTGAGGTCCATGCCAGCGCAGAAGGCGCGGTTGCCGGTGCCGGTGACGATGATCGCGCCGACTGCCGGGTCCGCCTCGGCCGCCGAGATCGCCTCGTCCATCGCCCGCGAGGTTGCCGCGTCGAGCGCGTTTCGCGCGTCCTCGCGGTCGATCGTCAGCAGGCATACGGCGCCGCGGTGTTCCACGATCAGTCCGGTCATTGCGTTATTCTCCCAAAGTCATACGCCAATTTCAGGTGGTGTTATCCGCTTTTCGAATCACGGCAGCATATAAGCTGATCGATAATATGGGATGAGGATAAATTGAAATCTTTCGAAAAACTGCATCATCATGGATTTATAGTAGAAGATATCTATAGATCCATGGACGAATTGGGGCGTGGGCTTGGAGTAAATTGGTGTCCTGTCCGCAAGTTCGATCCTTTGCGGGTCTGGTTGCCTGATGCGGGCTGGTCCGAGGCGCATCTTACCGTCACTTATTCGCGGCAGGGGCCGATCCATATCGAACTGATCCAGATGGTGTCCGGTGGCGCCTACGAGGCCTTGCGCGCGGTTTCGCCCGCGCATGTCGGGGCCTGGGTGGACGATGTCGGCGCGGAGGTGGAAGCGCTGCTGGCGGAGGGCTGGCGCCTCATCGCGGCAGGCGCGTCCCCCAAGCATCGCTACGGCCAGATGGCCTATATGGCGCGCGGCGACGGCCCGGTGCTGGAACTCGTGGGCGAGCCGATCCGGCCGATGATCGAAGAATGGATAGGGTCATGAGCGGGGGCATGAGCGGCGCAGCGATCGCCATGGCCGAACCCGGGGAGCAGGCAGCACCGCTCCCGGTCGATACCGAACCGGCGCCCGGCGCCGCGGCGTGGTATCTGATCTTCGTGCTCACGCTGGCCTATACCGTCAGCTTTATCGATCGACAGGTGCTCAACCTGCTGGTGGCGCCCTTGAAGGCGGACTTCGGGCTGTCCGACACGCGGCTCAGCCTGTTGCAGGGGCTGGCGTTCACGACCGCGTATATCCTGTTCAGCCCGCTGTTCGGGAGACTGGCGGATACCGGCAGCAGGCGCCGCCTCCTCATCGGCGGCATCGGCCTGTGGAGCCTGGGCACCGGCCTGTGCGGCCTCGCGCGCGGATACTGGCAGCTGTTCTTCGCTCGCGCCGCCGTGGGCGGTGCGGAGGCCAGCCTGACGCCCGCCGCATGGTCGATCATCGCCGACAGCTTCCCGACGCGCATGATCCCGCGTGCCTTCAGCATCTTCCTGATGGGGCCGTATATCGGCGGCGGCCTCGCCCTGATATTCGGCGGGCTTCTGCTGGAGGCGGCGCAGGGCTGGGACCTCGGCGCGGTGCCCTATCTGGGCGCGCTGCAGCCGTGGCAGGTGGTGTTCCTCGTCGCCGGACTGCCGGGCTTCGCGATCCTGTTGCTCATGCTGCGCATCCGCGAGCCTGCCCGCAAGCTGGCGGCGCAGGACAGCGGCCAGCGCATGCCGTTCGCGCAAGTCTGGCGCACGTTCGCGGAGCGCCGCGATTTCTACGGCAACTTCTATGCGGGCATGGCCTCGCTGGTGATCGTGCTCTACGCCTTCCCGGCGTGGATGCCGGCGATGCTGATGCGCCGTTTCGGGGCGAGCGCGGCCACGGTGGGCGTGCAGTACGGCGTGGCGGTGCTCGTCACCGGCTCGATCGGCGTGCTGGCGGGGCCGGTAATCGCGGGCTGGTTGCAGCGGCGCGGGCGGATCGACGCGCTGATGCGGGTGCCGTTCTTCGCCGCGCTGGCGCTGATCCCGATCTCGCTGGCGCTGGCATTCGCGCCCAGTTACGAATTCGCGATGGTGGTGGCGACGCTTGCGAGCTTCACCTATTCGCTCCCGCAGGCGCTGGCGTCTTCGGGCCTGCAGATGGCGACGCCGAACCGGATGCGGGGGATTTCCTCGTCGGTCTACGTCTTCGTGGCGAGTGTCATGGGGCTCGGCGCCGCGCCGACGATCGTGGCGCTGCTGACCGACCATGTTTTCGCCGACGAGCGCAGCGTCGGGCTTTCGCTCTCGGTGACGTGCGCGGCGGCGGCGGGGGTTTCGGCGTTCTTCGTGGGCCGCGCGCTCAAGGGCTATCGGCGGGTGCTGGCGCTGCAGTGAAGACGCGTCCTCCCGGACTTGATCCGGGACCGCTGGCAATTCTTGAGGCGAATGCTGGCCGTGAGACGTCCTGACGCGAGGTGGGCTGTTCACGGCCAGCGGTCCCGGATCAAGTCCGGGACGACGACGCATTCCGACTTACAAGGTAGCCAGGCTTCCCAGCACCACCGTCGCCTGACTCGACAGGGTGCCGCCGTTGCCGTGCGCCAGCGCCACGTCCACGCCGGAAAGCTGGTTCGCCGCCTCGCCCCGGATCTGGCGCGCGGCCTCGATCACTGCGAAGAGGCCGTACATCCCCGGGTGGCAGCACGAGAGGCCGCCGCCGTTGGTGTTCACCGGCAGGCTGCCGCCCGGTGCGATGGCGCCGCTGCTGACGAAGCGGCCGCCTTCGCCCTTGGGGCAGAAACCGAGGTCCTCGAGGAACAGGATCGTGTTGATCGTGAACGCGTCGTAGAGCTGCGCGGTGCGGATGTCGGAGGGAGAGACTCCCGCCATCGCCATCGCCCGCGCGCCGGACTCCCTGGCGGCGGTGACGGTCACGTCCTTGGCCTGCGCGATCGAGTTCCACCACGTCGCAGCAGCCGCGCCCAGCAGCGGCACGGCCGGTTTCGCAAGATCGCGGGCGCGGGACGTGCGGGTCATCACGATCGCCGCGGCGCCGTCGGTGACGAGGCAGCAGTCGCGCACCGAGATCGGGGTGCTGATCATGCGGGCGGCAAGGCACTCCTCCAGCGACAGCGGGCCTTTGGCGAAAGCCTCGGGGTTGGTCTGCGCCCAGGCCCTTGCGGCCAGCGCCACGGCGGCGAGGTCTTCGCGGGTGGTGCCGTATTCGTGCATGTGACGCGCTGCCGCCAGCGCATAGCCGGTCAGCGGGAATATGGGCGCGTAAGGCGCATCCCACTGATTATTGGTTATTTTCGTCGCCAGCTTGCCGCCGTTGCTGCGCTGGTTGGAGCCGTAGGCGATCAGCGCGCAGTCGATGTAGCCCGCCTCCAGCATCATCGCCGCCACTGCCATGTGGCTCATGAAGGCCGAGCCGCCGGTACGGTTGTTGTCGGTATAGCGCGGCTGCAGGCCGAGGTATTCGGCGAAGGAGAGCCCTGCGAAGAAGTCATCGGGCTGGCAGATGAACAGGGCATCGACGTCAGCCAGCGTCAGCCCGGCATCGGCGACGGCGAGGAGGGCGGCCTGCGCGGTCAGTTCCATCGAACTGTATCCAGGCGTCTCGCCGATGCCGAAGGTGGCGAGGCCGGCGATGGCGGTGCGGGCGCGAGGGAAGGTGTCGGTCATGCGTATGCCTTGAGGTTTGGGGAGTGGCGCTGTGCCCACCCCGTCCGGCTAGGCGGTAAACCGCCAAGCCTCCCGGCCCTCCCGCTTGCGGGAAGGCGTTCGTCGTACTGTCCTCCCCCTCCCGCTTGCGGGAGGGGAGCGAGACTTGGGCCGCAGGCCCTAGTCGCAGCGGGGTGGGCCGCAGCGGGGTGGGCCATCATGCCCCCTCCACGGCCCGAAACAGCAGCAGCGATGCATCCCCGTCGTGATCGACGAACGCTTCCACACGCATCCCGATGGCCAGCGTTTCGGGCGTCACGCCCTCCACCCGGCTCATCAGCCGCGCGCCTTCGTCGAGGTCTATCAGCGCGACGTGATAGGGCTCGGCGGGCGGCTTCCGGTTGATCCACGAGAGCGTGTAGACCCGGCCGCGCCCGGATGCCTCGAACCATTCGAGCGGCCCGCCGCTGCCCGGTGCGGCGAGGCGCGGGGGGAACACCGCGCTGCCATCCTCCGCGCGCTGGAGCAGCAGGCGACCTTCCGCCAGCGCCGTGCGCCAATGGGTTTCGGGGCTCATGCCGCCGTCCTTACCGCGCCCCGCGCTTGGAGATCGGCGATCTCCTCGGCCGAGAAACCCGCTTCGCGCAGGACGTCGAGGCTCTCGCCGCCCAGCGCTGGGCCGGGATCGCCGATGGCGCCGGGGGTTTCGGAGAAAGTCGTCGGGATGCCGGGGAAGCGCAGGGTGCCCTCGGGCGTTTCGCGCTCCTGCCAGAAGCCGGTTTCGACCAGATGCGGATCGTCGAGCAGGTCGGTCAGGCTCTTGATCGCGGTGGCGGGGATGTGGGCCTGACGGAACAGCTCCACCCATTCCTCGGTCGTTCGCGTCTCGATCACTTCGGCCACCTTCGCCAGCACGGTGCCGATGTTCTGCGTGCGCGATCGCATCGAGGCGAACATGGCGTCCTGCGACCACTCCGGGTTGCCCAGCGCATCGAAGAAGGCGCGCCAGTGCTTGTCGTTGTAGATCATCACGCCGATGTAGCCGTCCGCCGTGCGGTAGGGGCGCCGCGCTTCCGAGGTGGCGCGGGGGTATTCGGGCGGCCCCTGGGGCGGCACGAAGAGCGAGCCGCACAAATGCTCGACCATGGCGAAGGACACCAGCGTCTCGAACATCGGGACCTCGATCTCCTGCCCGATCCCGGTCTTCTCGCGCGCATAGAGCGCTGCGATCACCGAGTAGGCGCCGGTGAGGCCCGCCACCTTGTCGGCGATCACCGTCGCGGCATAAGTCGGCTCGCCGCCCGAGAGGCGCGCCTGCAGGTCGACGATGCCCGAGGCGGCCTGCACGATGTCGTCGTAGGCGGGATAGTCGCGGTACGGGCCGCTCCGCGCGAAACCGTAGAGATTGGCGTAGATGATCTTCGGGTTCACGGCCTTCAGCGCCGCATAGTCCAGCCCGAGCCGCCCGATCGCGCTGGAACGCATCGAGTGGATGAACACGTCGGCGCTTTCCGCCATCTTCAGCAGCGCGGCGCGCGCCTCGCCCTGCTTGAGGTCGAGCACGATCGAGCGCTTGCCGCGATTGACGTTGAGGAACATCGCCCCGCGCGAGGCGTCCGGCCCCGGCGGGATGAAGCGCGTGGTGTCGCCCGAGGGGCTCTCCACCTTGATCACGTCCGCGCCCAGATCGGCGAAGATCTGCGTCGCGTAAGGCCCCATCAGCACGCTGGTGAGATCGAGCACCCTGACACCTGCGAGGGGGCCTTTGCCCTTACCGCTCATTCGTATTCTCCGATGATGAAGCGACCGCGCTGCGGCCTGAATTTCGATGCTTGGACGCGGCTGCGGCGAGCCTTACGCTCGGGCGCATACACGCACACACGTGAGGGGAGTTTGCCGGAATGAAGGTCCACCTGATCGCCGCGGGGAAGTTCCACGACATCGATTATGCCCGCCTCGAACTGCTCAAGCTGCTGGCGGAAACCCCGCGCATCCGCGCCTCGGTGGCCTCCGACTACGCCGATCTGGCGAGCCTTGCGGCGGCGGACCTGCTGATCACCTACACCTGCGATCTGGTGCCGACGCGCGGCGAGGAAGTCGCCGCGCTGGAGGCGTTCCTGGCGCGCGGTGGGCGCTGGCTGGCGCTGCACGGGACCAACGCGGTGCTGCGCTTCGGCGCGGACGGCGTGGTCGATACCCCGGACGAGGTGCCCACCTTCACCGGCCTGCTCGGCACGCGTTTCGCCGGCCATCCGCCGATCGCGCCGTTCAAGGTCTTCGTCACCCGGGGCGATCACGAGATGACGCAAGGGCTGCGCGACTTCCGGGTCGAGGACGAGCTTTACCTGACGCACCGCACCGCAGACATCGACGTGCTGCTGCACACCAGCTTCACCGGTCGCTGCGACGAGTTCCGCGATGCCGACTGGGACGAGGCGGAAGTGCCCGTGCTCTACGAGCGCAAGGTCGGCGAGGGTGCGATCCTCTACCTGACGCTCGGCCATTGCCGGGGTCACTACGACCTGCTGCCGGTAAGCCCGTTCTGGCCCCATCCGCAGCGCTGCTCGTGGAATTACCCGGTGTTCCACGAACTGCTGCGGCGGGGCATTCGCTGGGGTCTTGCTCATGCGGCCTGATCCTGCGGCCTGAGGGCGTGGAGCTGGGTTTCGAGCGCTTCGAGCACCGGCTCCACCAGCCCGGCGTCCATGGCGCCCGTCAGCAGGTTGATCGCCATGCCTTCCATCGTCGCCTGCGAGATCGCCATGGCCAGCGCGAACTTCTCCGGGCTGGCCTGCCATTCGGGATAGAGCTGGACGGCGAGCTGGTTGAACCGCTCGCGGAACTCCACCTGCAGCGGCATCAGCACGGCGGCGAGGTCGGGACTGGTACGTGCCGCCACCGCCAGTTCGTGGAAGGCGATGAAGGCGGGCTTCTGGATCTGCTTCCAGTACGTGCGCACCATCGCTCCGTGATCCAGCGCACTGCGCTCCGCCGCGCGGCGGAAGGCGCGCAGGCGGCGCTCGTGCAGGTGCATGATGGTCGCCTTGATGAGCGATACGCCGTTGTCGAAGTGGTGCAGCATCGCGCCGCGTGACAGCCCGGCCTCGATCGCCACCTGCGGCGTCGTGGTGCGCGAATAGCCGCTGCGGACGAGCACCCGGATCGTCGCGTCGATCAGCCGCGCGCGGGTCTGGGCGCTCTTGAGCGCCTGCATCGTCGGTTCGTCCGCGCCGGGTCGTCTCACTGGATCGCGCTCTCCCACGCCGTGCGGGCCGGTGGGTTCCGGCCTCGCCAACCTGATCGGTAGCGCAATCCGGTCGATAAAAAAAGACATTCATGAACGTCTTTTATAATTATACGGACGTCAGTTGCGCGCATTTCGTCATCCCGGACTTGATCCGGGACCGCTGGCCGTGAACAGCCCACCTCGCATCGGGGCGCCTTGCCGGCGACCGTTTCCTAAAGACGGCCAGCGGTCCCGGATCAGGTCCGGGACGACGGGTCTTTCAGCGCCGCTTCCATCCGGTCGATCAGCGCCGACAGCCGCTCCGTTTCCGACGGTCCGCGCGGTTCGCCCGGCTCGGACAGCACGCCGCAGAGCAGCACGTCGACATACCGCTTCGCCTCCGCGTCGATGTCGAGCGGGCGGCCGATGAAGCTGGTGCGCATGGCGACGTGCTCCAGCCCGCCGAACATCATGTCGCGGATCATCACCGGATCGACGTCGGCGCGGACTTTGCCCTCGTGCTGCGCCTGCTGCACCGCCTCGACCACGCTATGCGCGAAGACGTGGTTGAGCTTGTGCAGCGCCGACCCGCGATAGTCCGCCCAGCGCAGTTCCTGGTAGAACACGCGGTGGAAGCGCGGCGTCTCCTCGATCGAGCGCATGAAGCGCGCGGCGATCAGCGTCAGCTGCGAACGCAGGTCGGTGATGTGCCGCAGCTCTGCGATCAGGCGCTCGACGAAAGGCGTCGCCCAGTCGACCAGCACCTGGTTCACCAGTTCCTGCTTGCTGTCGTAGTATTTGTAGACTGTAGCCTCGGACACGCCCGCCAGCTTGGCGATCCGCGCCATCGAGGTGGCTGTGGTGCCTTCCTCCTCGATCAGCCGGCGCGCGGCGGCGAGGATTTCCTGCGGGCGATAGTCCTTGCGACGCCGCCAAGCGAGGGGTTCGGCCTCCGTGGTCTTCACCGGGTTCGCCATAATAATTGAACCATCCTCATTACTGGCCTCGATTGCGGTTGACTCCGGCGAAGCCCGAGGTCAGCTTTACGCCCAATCGCGCGACATGCAACACGTGGGCGCGGACTTACCAAGCAGCCATTCCGGGAGAGGCATGGACCATTTCGCGATACCGCCGGGGCGCTTCCTGCTGTCTGCCGGGCTCGACGATGCGATCCGGCGCTCCTGCGCAGCGCCGCAGCGCCGGGCCAAGGAGGCGCACCCCGTCTTCGCCTTCGTCGCGGCGCTGGGCGGCATGGGTGCGCGGGTGGGCGACGTGTGCCGTGCGCTCGGCCTCGCGTTCGACGAGGGGGCGGTGCTGGGTCGCTGCCGGATCGACTACGACGCGCCGCTGACGGTCGATACCGGGTACGACGTGGCCGCCCGCGTCGTCTCGCTGGAGCGCAAGGCAAGCCGCAGGTTCGGCGCGGCCGACCACCTGACCCTGGGCATGACGGTCAGCGCCGCTGGGCGGCCGCACGCGCGGGTCAGCCTCACCACGATCATGCCCGCGCCCGGACCGGCCGTGCAGGCACCCGCATGAGCGCGTGGGAACTTGGCGCCGTGCCCGCCGAGGCGATGGCGCTGTGGTGCGAGGCGCTGGGCGACGACAATGCGATCCACGTCGACCCCGCCGCGGCCGAGGCGCTGGGCTTCGGCCCGCGCACGGTCAATCCGGGGCCGACGAACCTCGCCTATCTGCTCAACATGGTGATGGAAGCGCGGCCCGACCGGGAGATATGCTCGATCGAGGCGGCGCTGCTGGGCAACGTGCTGGCGGGCGACGGCGTGCTGGCGCGCGGGACCTGGGACCAGGACACCTGCGACGCGGAACTCGTGGTCGCACCGGACAACGTCGTGCTCAGGGCAAGAATAGAAACGGACGGGAGAGACAGCGATGATGGAGAAGGCTTTCGCAGCCAGCGTCTATGACCTTGTCGCCATGCGCGCGCGGGCGACCCCCCAGGCGCTGGCGATCGTGCAGGGCGGGATGCGCCTCGGCTATGCCGAGGTGCTTGCCTGCGTCGATGCGGTGGCCGCCGATTTTGCCGCGCGCGGGCTCGTGCGCGGGCAGCGCGTGGCGATCCTGTCGGAAAACCGCTTCGAGTACACCGCCGTCCAGCTTGCCTGCGCGAAGCTGGGGCTGATCGCGGCCTGCCTCAACTGGCGGCTCTCCGATGCCGAGATGCGCCACTGCGTCGAACTGGTGGACCCGTCCCTGCTGGTCGCCTCGCCCCGCCATCTGGCCCTGGGGGAGACAGTGACGAACGGTCGTCCCTTCGCCGCCATCGATCGTCTCGGCGCGGCGGGAGAGACCGCCAGCGTGGCCGAACCGGAAGACGGCCTGCTCATCATCTACACCAGCGGCACGACGGGGCTGCCCAAGGCTGCCGTGATCAGCCACCGCGCCGAAGTCGCGCGGATGTGCGCCATGCGGCTCGACATGGGCATGGCGATGACCGACGCCTACGTCTCGTGGGCGCCGATGTTCCACATGGGCGGGACCGAGCACCTGCTGGCGACGCTGATGTGCGGCGGCACCGGGATCATCGTCGACGGTTTCGACGCCGATGCGCTGGTTGATGCGCTTGAGGAATTTCCCATAGGCTGGCTGATGCTGGTGCCCGCGACGATCGAGCCGCTGCTCGAACGGCTCGAGGCGCGGGATGCCAGGGTGCGCGGGGTCAAGGCGGCGGGCTGCATGGCGGATCTCGTCCCCTCCGCCACGATCGCGGCGATCACCCGGGCGCTGGGCGCGCCTTACCTCAACTCCTTCGGTGCGACCGAGACGGGAATGCCGCCGCTATCGGCCGATCTGATCCCGGTCGGCACGATGCCTTCGGCTTTCCCCAAGCGGCTGAGCCTGCTGTGCGACTTGCGCCTGCTGGGTGCGGACGGCAACGAGGTGCCCGACGGCGCGACCGGCGAGGCTTGCGTGCGCGGGCCGACGCTGTTCAGCGGCTACTGGAATGCCGAGGCCACCAATGCCGAGTGCTTCGCCGGAGGCTGGTTCCACATGGGCGACCTGTTCCGCCGGACGCCTTCGGGCTACGACTTCGTCGGCCGCTCGAAGTACCTGATCAAGTCGGGCGGCGAGAACATCTACCCGGCCGAGATCGAGCGCGTGCTGTTCGCCGATGCGCGGGTCAACGATGCCATCGTCGTGCGCCGCCCGGACCCGCAATGGGGCGAAGTGCCGGTGGCGGTGATCGCGCGCAACGATCCCTCGCTTGACGAGCAGGTGGTGATGCAGATGTGCCGCGATGCGCTGGCCGGATACAAGCAGCCCAAGGCGGTACGCTTCATCGCGATGGAAGCCTTCCCCCGCAGCGCCAGCGGCAAGATCATCCGCGAGGAAGTGGAGGCGATGATCGGATGAGGCAGGTTGACATTTATAGCCAAATAGGTTATATGACCCAGCATCCGATCCGGCGATGATCACGCTGGAGAGGTGTATCGGGTCGGCGTCGTGGGCCGGGATGCGGTTTCAGCCGCGATCGCGCAAACCACGCGTCCGTTCGAAGACCCGGACTGTCTCTGCGCTACCGAAAACGCCGTCCATACGATCCTTCGACACGTCGTTGGGCATGGGACGGCCATCCCGGATAGCCTTCGGCCGATAACGATGCGAACCCTAACGACGGCCACATGGGACTTTCCGATGGAATACAGGTCGAGCCGGGCTGCACCGTGAGTTACCCGGCCGCTCGCCAGAGCTTCACGGAACACAAAACCCAGCGTCCCGGTGAGGACGCTCCCGACGCCGACCCGATGTTCACTTCGGTTGCGTTGAGTTCCCCGGCGTAATGGCCCGCACTCGCCAGCGGGTGTTTTTGCGTGCGCTGACTGCAAGCACACCCCCCGTCATCCCAGCGAAGGCTGGGACCGCTGGCCTGTTACGGCCAACTGTCGTCAGGACGCCTAGCAGAGGGTTGGGCTTTGCGCGGCCAGCGGTCCCAGCCTTCGCTGGGATGACGTACGACACGCGCATCCTCCCCCAGGGGGAGGATTCAACCCCTCCCGCGTGATTTCTCGTAGGCGATCCACGTCGGCAGGCGCTCGGGGAAATCCGCCGGCATGGGCTCGGGATAGGCGTGGTTGCGCAAGGGCGTGGAGAGGATGCCGGGATACTCCTCGATCGGCACGTAGTAGAGGAAGCCGATCGTCCGCTCGGCGAACTTCCAGCCGGCGTCGGTGTTGCGGTATTTGTCGTCGTAGCGGATGGCGGTGACCATCATCCTGCCACCGCGCCACAGTTCCGCATGGCCGATCACGCGGCCGGTCGCTTCCTGCGAGCCGTCGTCGACGAAGTCGATCTGGACGTCGTGCATGAAGTGGTGCCCCGGGCCGAGCACGTCGAAGCGCCCGTCGTACTGCGTCATGATCGCATCGACGCCGGTGGCGTTCATCACCCCGTCCGCCGATTTCAGCACCGCATCGGGCGCGAAGAGGGCGCGGATGCCGTCGATGTCGCGGTCGTCGATGGTGAAGCAGTAGCGGGCGACGAGCTGGCGGATCTGCGATTCCGCTTCCAGCCGGGCGATGCGCTGTTCCAGTGTCGGCATGTCTCTCTCCTCTTTTATCGGGCGTCTTCCAGGATCATGTCGGCGCACTTCTCGCCGATCATGATCGAGGGGGCGTTGGTGTTGCCGGACGGCAGGCTCGGCATGATCGAGGCGTCGGCGACGCGAAGCCCGGCGATGCCGTGGACGCGCAGGCGCGGATCGACCACCGCGTCGGCGCTGACACCCATCCGGCACGAACCGACCGGGTGCAGGTTGGCGATGGCGGCGGCGCGCACGTAAGCCTCGATCTCCGCGTCGCTGCGGGCATCCGCGCCGGGCGATATCTCGCCAGCATTGTAGGGCGCGAGCGCGGGCTGGGCGGCCACGCCGCGCACCACCTTCACCGCCGCAATCATCGCGTCCACGTCGATGCGGTCGGTCAAGAAGTTTTGGCGGATCACCGGGTCGGCCAGCGGGTCCGGCCCGCGCAGCCGCACCGTGCCGCTTGCGCGCGGGTTGAGGTGGACCGGGCTCATCGTGAAGCCGGGGAAGGGGTGGGCCTTCATGCCCGCCGCCGTGCGGCTCTGGACGGTCCAGATGTTGGTGTTGACCTGCAGGTTGGGCCGGTCCTGCCGCTCGTCGGTGCGGGTGAAGATGCCCGCATAGATGCCGTTGCTGGCGAGCGGCCCCTTGTTGAACAGGACGTAGTCGATCCCCGCCTTCAGCTTGCGCAGCGGGCTGTTGGCCAGTTCGTTGATGGTGATCGGCCGGGTGCAGCGGAACATCAGCGAGATGTAGAAGTGGTCCATGAGGTTGGCGCCGACCCCCGGCAGGTCGAGCACCGGCGCGATGCCGCTTTCGCGCAAGTGCGCGGCGGGGCCGATGCCGGAAAGCTGCAGAAGCTGCGGCGACCCGAAGGCGCCGCCGCAGACCACCACCTCGCGCCGCGCCTTCGCGGTGACCAGGCCCGCTTTGGTGCGGTACTCGATCCCGGTGGCGCGGCCCCCTTCGACGAGCACCCGGGTAGCATGGGCGCCGGTCTCGATCTTCAGGTTGGCCCGCCCCCGCGCCGGGGTGAGGTACGCCTGCGAGGTATTCCAGCGCCGGTTGTTGCGGGTGGTCGTCTGGAAGAAGCCGGTGCCTTCCTGCTCCGCGCCGTTGAAGTCTGGGTTGTAGGGAATGCCCGCCTCCTGCGCCGCCTCGACGATGGCGACGGCGATCTCGGAGCGGCCAGGCTGGTCGGACACCGTCAGCGGCCCGCCGACGCCGTGATAGGCATTGGGCCCGCGCTGCTGGTCCTCGGCTTTGCGGAAGTAGGGCAGGACGTCGGCGAAGCTCCATCCCTCGCAGCCGCGCTGGCGCCAGTCGTCGTAGTCGCGCGCGTTGCCCCGGATATAGAGCATGCCGTTGATCGAACTGGTCCCGCCCAGCACCTTGCCGCGAGGCTGGTACATGCGGCGGCCGCCGAGTTCGGCCTCGGGCTCGCTCTCGAACATCCAGTTGACCCTGGGATCGGCGAACAGCATCGGGTAACCCATCGGCGGCCTGATCCAGAACGCCTTGTCCTCCGGCCCGGCCTCCAGCAGCAGCACCGAGTAACGCCCGTTCTCGCTGAGCCGCGCCGCGACGACGCAGCCTGCCGAGCCCGCGCCGCTGACGATGAAATCGAACTCCTCCATTTACGCCGCCTGCCCCGCAAGGTGTCTGCCCGCGATATAGGCGAAGGTCATGGCAGGGCCGATCGTCGCCCCCGCGCCCGGATAGGCTCCGGCGAAGACGTTGGCCTGGTCGTTGCCCACTGCGTAGAGGCCCTGCACCGGCGCGCCCTCGCCGTCGAGGACGCGGGCGTGGCGGTCGGTCTTGAGCCCCGCGAAGGTGCCGATGATCCCGGCCTCCATGCGGATGGCGTAGTACGGCCCCTTGGTCAGCGGGCCGAGGCAGGTGTTGGGCCGGTGCTCCGGGTCGCCCTGATAGACGTCGTAGACCCGCCCGCCGCGTCCGAACTCGGGGTCCACTCCGGCCTCGGCATTGGCGTTGAAGGTCGCGACCGTACGTTCCAGCGCGGCGGCGTCGATGCCGCACTGGGCGGCGAGTTCCTGCAGCGTCGCGGCGCGCTTGAGGTAGCCGCTGCGCAAGTGCTCGCCGTGGGGAATGGGGAAGGGGCGGACCATGCCGATGCCCCATTTCTTCACCGCCGCCGCGTCGCCGATCAGCCAGCACCATGCGCTGGTGTCGCCCTCGCTGGCGCGGGTCATCTGGGGGACGAGGTCGTGGTAGGCGCTGGACTCGTCCCCGAAGCGGCGGCCATCCGGGCGCACGGCGATGAAGCCGGGCTTCTGACGGTCGATCAGGTGCGGCCAGACGCCGGTGAAGTCCGTCGAGCCCGGCAGCACCGAGACCGGCATCCACGGCGCGGCATGGGCGACATTGCCGTTGAAGACACCGCCGACGCTCTCGGCCAGGCGGATGCCGTCGCCGGTATTGCCGGGGTTGGTCGGGTTGCGCTGCTCGTGGTTGTTCGCAGGTGCCGGGAACGAGGCGGCGCGGCGCTCCGGGTCGTTGGGATAGCCCCCGCAGGCGAGGACGACGCCCCGGCGTGCGGTGATCCGCACCCGGCCCTGCGGGGTGTCGATCTCGGCCCCGGTGACGCGCCCGTCCGCGCGGGTCAGCCCGGCAACGGGGGAGGACAGCCAGATCGGCACGTCGAGGTCGAACAGCGTGCGCGCCAGCCGCGCCACCAGCGCCCGCCCGCGCACCACCTGCTGCCCCTCGCCATAGCGCAGCACGTCGGCGAAGTGCCGGGCCAGTTTCTTCGCGACGAAGCCCAGCGCCTTGACCGATCGGCCAGCCTTCATGAACTGGATCATCTCCACGCCCGAACCCACGGCGAAGCCGAGGAACAGCGTCTGCGGCAATTGCTGTTTGAGGTTCTTCAGGTGCGGCCCGAGTTCGCGCGCCTCGTAATCGACGGTGCCGATCGAGCGGACGATGGAGCTATGCGCGCTCTCCGAATGATAGTCGGGATAGTCCATGCCGTAGAACCGGACGTGGCTGTTTTCCTCGAGAAAGCGCACCATGCGCGGCGCGGTGTCGAGATAGGCCTCGACCCGGTCGGGCTCGATGTAGTTGCCGGTTTCCTCGACCAGATAGGCGCGGGCGCTGGCGATGTCATCGCTCTGGCCGGTGGCGCGCTGCATGGCCGGGGAGTGGTGGTTGCCGGGCACCCACAGCACGCCGCCGGAGGTCGCGGTGGTGCCGCCGAAGACGGCTTCCTTCTCCACCACCAGAACGTCCAGCCCGGCGCGCCGCGCGGTGACGGCGGCGGTGAGGCCCGCCGCGCCGGTCCCGGCGATGAGGACGTCGACGGTCCTGTCTCCCATGGTCATGCGTTCACCTTCTCTTTCGCGGCGTTGGCGCCGGCGATGCGGCCGAAGACGACCGCGTTGCCGATCGAGGCGCCGCCCGCCGCGTAGCATTGGCCGAACATGCCGCCGGTCGTCTCCCCGGCGGCGTAGAGGCCCGGCACCGGGCGATCGTCGGCGCCGAGCACGCGGGCTTCGGTGTCGATACGGATGCCGGTGCCCGTCCAGCAGATCACGGCCGGGCGGATATGCGCGGCGTAGAACGGCCCTTGCGCGACTGGCCGCAGCATCGCCGAGGGCTTGAAGTAGTCCTCGTCGTTCCCTATTTGTACCAGCGAATTGTAGCGCTCTGCCGTCGTCGCAAGACGGGCGGCGGGCACGCCGAGTTTCCCGGCAAGGTCCTCCAGCGTCGGTGCGCTGATCAGCGTTCCGGCCTCCACATGGTCCAGCAGCCGGTCCGCCGTCCAGTTGGGGGCAGGCCGGTATTTGGTGGTCTTCGAGGCGAGGCGCGATGCCTCGTCGAACACCGCGAAGCAGTCCCGTCCCGGCTGTTCGTCGAGGACGGCGGCGAGGACCGAATATTCTATCGTTTCGTCGATGAACCGGCGCCCGTCGCGGTTCACCATCATCAGCCAGCCGGGGAGGTAGCTTTCGAGGTCCTTGACGAAGCCCGGAGTGATCAGGAGCAGGCCGCGATTGGCCTTGCTCAACTGCCCCTCCACTTGCGCGGCAAGGCCGAGGCCATCGCCCCGGCAGGTAGGGGCGCCGATATACCAGTGGAGGTCGCCGTAACGCGAGGCATCGGGATAGAGTTGCGCCAGCATCTCGGGATTGGCGCCGAAGCCGCCGGTGGCGATCACCGTTGCGGCGCTGAGCACCGGCGCGCCGTCGGCGACGATGCCGCAGACCCGGCCGTTCTCGACCAGCAGGGTTTCGACGCGGGTATCGAGGACGGTGTCGATGTTCCTGCCGGACAGGAAGCCTTCGAGGCCCTCGACGATGCCCGCGCCGCCGTCGGTGGCACGGTGGCCGCGCCGAATCTTGTCGACACCCGATGAATAGAGGTTGTCCACCGTGAACCCGATGCCAAGCCCGCGCAGCCACTCGAACGCCTCGGCCGAGCGTTCGCAAAGCGTGCGCACGAGCGCGGGCTCCAGCTTGTACTGGTTGAGCGTCATATAATAGTGGAACATCGCCTCGGCCGTGTCGTCCTCCAGCCCGGCCTCGCGCTGGAGCGATGTGCCCGCCGCGTAGAACACGCCGCCGGACAAGGCGCTAGACCCGCCGGTGCGGTCGGCTGCCTCGACCATCAGGACGCTGGCGCCGCCCTGTGCTGCAAGCGCCGCGGCGCTGAGCCCCGCCGCCCCGGTGCCAATGACGATGACGTCGTAATCGAGAGCCTCACTCATCGCCGCTTCCACTCCCGCGACGGGCGACACAACGGAAATCCTCTCAGCCATGACCGGCATCGGGCGCCTCTCCATCCATGATTGTCGTTGGGCCGCAGCGCCTCCGCACGAAGGCGGTCACGCTCGCGGCCGATGACCCGAAGCATGGCGAGCGACGGGTAATAAGTCTAGCTCAATTGTTGCTATCTGGCCGCACTTTGAATGCGGCCTATCGCTGAAACCCGCAGGTTTGGCGGGGTTGCGGGCTTGCGCGCGCCATAAAAAAGCAATCATGATCGACTTTTTTATTGTCACGGCGAATCATCCTGCGCATAAAGCCGGGCAGAAAAGAGGTTGGATCACCACGGCGACGAATCGCCGGGTGCTCCAGGGAACGGGATGAAGACTGGCTCAACCGCGCACTCCGGCATGTCCGGGGGCTGTGGTCATGCCTTCGATTTTCTAAATAAGTCATCCTTCGCAGCGAAGAGATGAACGGGGAGAAGAGAATGAAGGACCTACCGAACTTTCATCGCGCCTGCCTGCTAGCCGGGCTCATGGCGTCGGCTTCCGCGATCGGCCTCGCCAGCCCCGCGATGGCTCAGGACGCCGCCCCTCAGGCGGCTGCGGGCGGCCTCGAAGAAATCGTCGTCACCGCGCGCAAGCGTTCGGAATCGCTGCAGGACATTCCCGTCGCGGTGACCGCCTATTCGCCCGCGCAGATCGCCCGTCAGGACATCTCCAACATCGAGCGCATCGCCGCGACGACGCCGAACCTCACGGTCGGCCGCGCGACGACGGGTTCGGGCGCGCAGATCTCGCTGCGCGGCATCGGCACCCCGGCGAGCGCGCTGGGCATCGAATCCTCCACCGCGATCATCGTCGACGGCATCTATTACGCCAGCGGCCGCATCCTCAACGAAGGCTTCTTCGACCTGTCGCGGATCGAGGTGCTGAAAGGCCCGCAGGCGCTGTTCTTCGGCAAGAACGCGACGGCGGGCGTGATTTCGATCACCACCGCCGATCCCGGCTCCAGCTTCGAGGGCTCGACCCGTGTGGGCTACGAGTTCCGGGCCAAGCGGCCCTACATCGAGCAGATGATCTCCACGCCGCTCACCGACACGCTCGGGCTGCGCGTGGCGCTGCGGGCATCGAAGATGTTCGGCGGCTATTCGCGCAATTACGCCACGGCGCAGCCCTTCACCGTCACCGACCAGGCCGGCGGCCCGGTACAGAACCTGGTTGCGCCTCCGGGCGACCGCCGCGGACCCAAGGAGAAGGAACTTGTCGGCCGCCTCACGCTCAAGTGGGAGCCGACCGACACCATCACCAACACCTTCAAGGTGTCCGCCAACGAGACGACCACCAACGACGGCGCCTGGAACAACATCGTGTTCTCCTGCGCCACCGGGTTCAGCACGCTGCAACCCGGCGTGCCCTGCAAGCGGGACTGGAAATACTACCACAACCAGATGCCGACCGAGATTGCTGCGAACTTCCCCTTCGCGCGCGCAGATGGCGAACTCTACACGAAGTACCGCTCCTGGCAGGCGACCAACAATCTGGAATGGAACCTGGGCGATGTCACGCTGACGTCGGCCACCAACTACCAGAACCAGAACAACCGCTGGCTGACCGACAGCGACTACCAGCAGCGCGCCGTGCAGATCTACGTCGGCTCGCGTGAGAAGTGGTGGGCGTTCTCGGAGGAACTGCGCGCGCAGACCAACTACGACGGCCCGGTCAACATGATGCTGGGCGTGCTGTATCAGAAGACCAAACTGCAGTCCGACCAGTACGTCTATTCGGGCAACACGCGCGTCAGCACCCAGCGGCCGGAATGGGAATACGTCGCCTTCGGCAAGGATTCCTACACCAAGGGTGAGACGATCTCTCCCTTCGCGCAAGTCACCTGGAAGGTCGTGCCCGAGGTCGAGCTGTCGTCCGGCATCCGCTATACACATGAGACCAAGGACAGCTTCTTCGTCCACCCGGTCAATCGCCCCGGCCAGATCAACCGCCTGAACGACCCGATCTACAAGAACCAAACCTTCACCAACTGGAGCCCGGAAATCACCGCGTCGTACAAGCCGGTGCCGGGCGTCAACATCTATGGCGGCTTCAAGACCGGCTACAAGTCGGGCGGCTTCTCAAACCAGAGTTCCTATACCAACGCGTCGATCCCCGCCGATCTCGACTTCGAGCCGGAGAAGGCCAAGGGCTTCGAGGGCGGCGTGAAGACCACGCTGTTCAACAACCAGCTGCGCTTCGACGTTGCGCTCTACACGTATGAGTATACCAACCTGCAGGTCGATTTCTTCGAGGCGCAGACGTTCCGCTACATCACCACGAACGCGGGTTCGGCGCGCACCAAGGGCATCGAAATTTCGACCGAGTGGGCGCCGCATGCGCTTCCGGGCCTGACGATGCGCGGCGCGCTGAACTACAACAAGGCGCGCTACGTGGACTTCATCGCACCGTGCGTCACCGGCCAGACCCGCCTGCAGGGCTGCAATCCCACCGCGAGCAGCCCTTACGGCGGCCTCTTCGTGCAGGATCTGAGCGGCAAGCCGACGGCCAACGCGCCGCGCTGGACGGCGGCGCTGGGCACCAGCTACGAGGCAGACCTCAGCCCCGACATGTCGCTGACGCTCTCGGCCGATGCGCGCTATTCCAGCAGCTACAATGCATCGCCGTTCAACAACCCGATCGCGACGCAGCCCAAGTACGTGAACCTCGACGCGTCGCTGACGCTCAGTTCGAAAGCGGGCTGGGATCTGGCGGTCATCGGCAAGAACCTGACCAACCAGTTCGTCATCTCGGGCGCGCTGGATGCGCCGGGCACCGGTCGCGGCACCGGGACCGATGGCGGCGTGCTGGGCGACCAGCGCGGCTATGCCAACATCCCGCGCACGGTGCAGGTGCAGGTCACTTACCACTACTGATTGCAACGAATTTTCCGGTTCGTCCTCCCGGTTTGCAGGACACCCATCCTCTCCTGGCCGGTACGCGATCCTCCAATCGCGCGCCGGCCTCTTGTTTCAGGAGCGTTCGCGTGTGTTTAGGCGAGTGCCTTGTCCAGCACGGCCAGATGCGTGGCATCGAGCGTCAGGCGCGTGCCTGCGACGAGGTCGCCGAGCTGTTCGGGGCGCGATACGCTGGCGATCGGAGCGGTGACGCCCGGCTGCGCCAGCATCCACGCAATGGCGACGGCCACCATCGAGGCGGCCGTCTCCCGCGACACCTGCTCCATCGCGGCGATCAGGCGGGGCACCTCCGGGCGCAAGAAGATCGGTCGGAGGTAGACCTCGCGGGGATGGCCGGCGATGTCGTCGAGGCTGCGGTACTTGCCGGTCAACAGTCCATTGGCGAGCGCGTAGAACGGAACCACGCCAAGCCCTTCGCGCAGGGCGATCTCCTGCAGCGCCCCTTCGTAGGTATCGCGCTCCAGCAGATTGTAGCGCGGCTCGATCACCGCGAAACGCGCCCAGCCATTGGCGTCGCTGACCGCCAGCGCCGCATCGAGGCGGTCCGGCGCGTAATTGGAAGCGCCGAGCACCCGCACCTTCCCGGCTTTCACCAGCCGGTCGAGGGCCTCAAGGGTTTCTTCCAGCGGTGTTTCGGGATCGTCGCGATGAGCGAAGTAGACGTCTATGCGGTCGGTGCCGAGCCGCTGCAGCGATTCCTCGATGGCCCCGGCAATGCGCGAGGCCGAAAGGCCCTTGCCGCCAGCGCCGGGGAGCAGCCCGACCTTGGTGGCGATCAGGACCTGCTCGCGCTTGCCGCTACGGCGCAGCCACTCGCCGATCAGCGTTTCGGATTCGCCGCCCGCATTGCCTTGGACCCAGGCGGAATAGACGTCGGCGGTGTCGATCAGTGCGCCGCCTGCATCGACGAAAGCGTCGAGGATGGCGCAGCTTTCCTCGCGGTCGGCGGTCCAGCCGAAGACGTTGCCGCCCAGCATCAGCGGGGCGGCGGTGAGGCCGGTGCGGCCGAGCGGACATGGGGTCACTTCGCTGTCTCCCGAATGTCAGAGGTGCCGGACAGGGTCGCTCCCGTCCCAGCCCAGCGAGGCGGTTTTCACGTGGGCATGAATCTCGCGCATCACCGGGACCATGTCGATCAGTTCGACGATCGGTCCGGGCGCTCCTGCCGCAGGTTGCATGTAGGCGAAGCGGGTGCGCTGCGAGGCGCCTTCGGTCGCCACGGTCAGACCCGCGCCAAGCGCCGCCTGCCGCTGGGCGTCGAAATCGTCGCTCGCCATACCGATGTGATGCAGGCCGCGCCCGCCTGCGGCGAGGAAATCGCGATAAGTCGATGGCGCGGGGCCGGGCACGATCAGCTCGATCTGCATCGCTCCGCTGTGGGCGAGGGCGACCTGGGAAATGATCGCGGTATCGTCCACATCCTCGCCGCCATTGCGCAGCCAGATGAATTCGGGCCGCGGCATGACGAAGAACGGACCTATACCGAGACTTTTGGTCCAATATGCGATTGCGGGTTCCAGAGCCTCGACCAGATAGCCTGCCTGCATGGCCTCGCCGTAGAACCTGCTCATGACCCTCTCTCGCTGTCTTCGTTGTTCTTGTCGGGTTATAAAAACAAGCAGTCAAGACTGCAAAATTCATGGCTCGCGCACGAGGGCGCAGGCGATCGCGGTGGTGCAGGGCGGAACCATAAGATCAAGGATTATTCGAGATAATCGAATGGAACGCTTGCGTGCCCAGCCACGCGGCGGCCAGCATGAGACGTTTGAGCATCGGCGAATTGTGCATATGAAACATTCATCAATGAATCCAATAATGGAGAGCGAAGATGCGGCTTGAGGGTAAGGTCACGGTAATAACCGGAGCGGCAAGCGGGCTTGGCGAAGCGACCGCGCGCCGGTTCGCGCGGGAGGGCGCCGTGCTGGTGCTTGGTGATATCAGGCAGGACGCGGGCCAGTTGCTGGCGGACGAGCTTTCCGCCGCTTTCGTTCCCTGCGACGTCACCCGCGAGGAGGACGTCGCCGCCCTCGTGGATCAGGCTATGGTGTTGCATGGTCGGCTGGACTGCATGGTCAACAACGCCGGGCAACTCGGCGCAGTGGGCCGCGTCGAGGCGATCGAAGCGGCGGCGTGGCGCAATACGCTGGCGGTGCTGCTCGACAGTGTGTTCTACGGCATGAAGCACGCCGCGCGCGTCATGCGGCCGCAGGGGGCGGGCGTGATCCTCTCGACCTCCAGCGCCGCCGGTCTCGCACCCTTGGGGCCGCATGCCTATACTGCGGCCAAGCATGCAGTGATCGGACTGACCCGCTCGGTCGCAGCGGAACTGGCGGCCGACGGTATCCGGGTCAATGCCGTCGCGCCCGGAAACGTGCCGACCCGCATGACCGAGCTTGCCTATGGCGATGCCGCCGCGATGCGCAAGGCCGCCGAGGCGCGCAACCCGCTGCGCCGCGTCGTCGAAGCCGACGAAATCGCGGGGGCCTTCGCCTATCTGGCCGGCGACGACGGGCTGAACGTTACAGGGCAGGTGCTCGCAGTCGATGCCGGGCTTGTCGATTGCCGACTGGGATCGGACTATTATGCCCGAACTCCGGCGTACTTTTCTGTAGACGGAGACCGCTAGAATGTGAGCGCCGCCCTTGCCATCAGGAGCGGCGTCAGGCGGATTTGCGGGCTGCGCGCTCGCTGGGACGGAAACCGATCTCGGCGAGCAGGTCCATAAGCCGCTGGCCGTCGGCGCGAACGCGGTCGCGCCATTCCTTGTGGTCGAGGTGACCAAGCACCGAACGCTGGAACAACCCGGCTTCGCGCACCGCATCGCGAAGCAGGGCGGCCGGCACGACATCAGCGTCCACTGCGCCGCTTTCGACGGCACGAATCTCGATGACGCGCGCCACCTGCTGGGCACGGCTGCGGTTGAGGGTGTTCATATCCACGTTTCAGGCTCCCGGGCGGGGGCAGCATCGCGACCGATACCGCGCTGTCTCTCATTCCGGGAACACGGCCGGGCCGATTAAGTTTCGGTTCATCCGCCGAATTTGCACTGCCGAGTGAAATTTTTCCTTTGCGTTCAAATGTGAACGCGGAAAGTCAGGCGTGGATCGGCAGGATTTCCGGCGTCTCGTGGATCTCCAGAATCTCGAAGACATTGCCGAAGAAGTCGCGGCAATAGGTTCCGGCATAGCCGTGTTTCATGCCGCTCGCATCGACGGTGATGCCCTCCATCGCGGGCGGCGTGTGCACCGGCAGGCCCGCCGCGACGATCCGTTCGTGGACGGCAAGGACGTCCTCCACTTGCAGCGCCACATGGGTATAGCCGTATTCATTGACGCCCCGGCGCGGGTCCTGCGGTGCCTGTTTGGGGGCGAGATATTCGAAGACTTCGATCTGCACGTTGCCGAGGCGACAGAAGAATTGCCGGGCGGCGCTGCCCTCCAGCCCGACGACCTGATCGATGAAGGGGTTGTCGGACCAGCTCAGCGGCTCGACCTCCTCGACCGCGCCGAGGATGTCCAAGTAGAATTCGCGTGCCTTGCCCAGATCGGGCACCGATACGCCGATATGGTGGACGCCGATGACGCCGGGCAGTTTCTGGGCCATGCTCCGCTCCTCCATTTCAGACCTGGCTGAACCCGCCGTCCATCACCAGTTCGTCGCAGGTCATGAAGCTGGAGGCGGTGGAGGCGAGGAACACCACGCCGCCCGCCATTTCCTCCGGCTTGCCGAGGCGGCCGATCGGGTGTGCGACGTTCATCGCCGCGATCGAGGCTTCGCGCGAAGGCGCAGCGCCAAGCTCGATGTAGCGGTCCATGATCGAGTTCAGCATCGGCGTGTCGATCCCGCCGGGGTGCACCGAGTTGACGCGGATGTTGTATTTGAGCGCGGCGAACTCTGCGCCCAGGCACTTCGAAAGCATCTTGATCGCCGCCTTGCTGACGCAATAGGCGGCATTGAACGCCGCGCCGCGCAGGCCGCCGACGCTCGAGAAGTTGATGACCGAGGAGCCCGAGGCCCGCGCCTTACCGCCTTCCTGAAGCAGACCCAGCATGACCTGCGTGCCGATGATAGCCGAGTCGACGTTGATGGCGTTGACCTTGTGGAACTCGGAGAGCGGGGTGTCTTCGAACTTGGTCACGATCGAGAAGCCCGCGTTGTTCACCAGTGCATCGAGGCGGCCATATTTTTCGCGCACCAGCGCCTCCACCGCGCGCCAGTCGGCCTCGCTGGTGACATCGTGCCTGAGGTAGTGGTCGGCGCCTTCGATGTCTGCGCTGTCCTTGAGGTCGGTGGCGATCACGGTGGCGCCGGCGGCCTTCATGGCCTTGACGATCTCGCGGCCGATGCCGCCGGCAGCGCCGGTGACGACGGCGATCACGTCGGGAAGGGCGATGGTCATGGTCTTGTCTCTCCCAAGGGCCTCTGTGTGCCGCTGTAGTGGGGTTATGGTATCGCTAGGTGCCGCTTTGTGCCGCTATTGCGCGGTCCAGCCGCCATCGACGACAAGCTCGCCGCCGGTCATGTACGAACTGTCCGAAGACGCGAGGAAATAGACCGCGCTGGCCAGTTCCGCCGGGTCCGCCAGCCGTCCGATCGGGGTCTTGCTGGACATCAGATCGACCAGATCCTGCGCCTTGCTGGCGACGCCCTTGTCGACCCAGCGCTGGAAGCCTTCCTTGAGGAGCGGGGTCAGAACGAAGCCGGGATGCAGCGAATTCGCGCGGATCGGCATCTTCTTTTCGGCAAATTCCAGCGCGATCGACTTGGTGAACAGCCGCACCGCGCCCTTGCTGGCGTTGTAGCCCGAAACCTCGCTCATGCCGACCAGGCCCATGATCGAACTGACGTTGATGATCGAGGCGCCGCCCCGGAAATCTGCCCCGCTCGCGGCCATCAGCGGCACGAAAGTCCGCACGCCGAGGAACACGCCGTCGACGTTGATGCTCATGATCCGGCGCCAGCCTTCAAGCGAGGTCTCGGCCACCGGGCCGGTCAGGTCGATGCCCGCATTGTTGACCAGGATGTGTAGTTTTCCGTGCCTTTCGGTCACGGCGGCGAGCACTTTGGCCCAGTCGTCCTCGCTGGCGACATTGGCGCTGACATAGCTGGCGGCCTGCCCCAGACGGGCGAGCGTGGCGCTGGCATACTCAGTGTCCGGTGCCTCGAGGTCGGTCAGGACCACTTCGGCGCCTTCGGCCAGGAACCGCTCGACGCAGGCGAGGCCGATGCCCCGAAGACCGCCGGAAACCAGCGCTACGCGGCCCTTCAGCCGCTGCGAACCCAGTTCCTCGCTCATACGCCGTTCATCCCTGCAGTGGACGCGCCGTCCATGGTGAATTCGCTTCCAGAACAGAACCTTGCCTCATCGCTCGCAAGCCATGCGACCATGCCGGCGACTTCCTCCACAGCGGCCATGCGGCCCATCGGAGACAGGCCCTCGTAGGCGGCGCGGGTGGCGACGGGGTCGCCCGATTTCTCGATCAGGTTGACGATCAGGGCGGTCTCGACGACGCCCGGCAGCACGGCGTTGACGCGAATGCCGTACTTCTGGTTGCCCGAATGCACCGCCGACGCCTTGACCAGCGCGATCACGGCGGCCTTCGACACCGAATAGGCCACGAAGTTGCCCATCGCCCGGTGCGCGTTCATCGAGGAATTGACGATGATCGAGCCGACCGGCCCTTCCGGATTCTTCGCCATGGCCCGCATCGCGTGCTGCACGGTGAGCATGACGCCGGTGAGGTTTACCCCCATGACGTTGTTCCAGCCCTCGATCGAGATGCTCTCGATGCTGCCGTCGCCGCTTTCGGTCCCGGCATTGGCGAAGGCGATGTCGAGCCGCCCGTGCTTTTCGAGGATCTGTGCGATCAGGCCGTCCCACGCCGCCGCGTCGGTGACGTTGTGCTTCACGAACTCGGCCCCGGTCGCGGCGCACAGCGCATCCGCCGCCGCCTGGTTGGAGCCGGTGAAAATGACTTTAGCCCCGTCGGCGCACAGACGCTCGACAGTGCCGGCGCCGATGCCGGAGGTTCCTCCGGTGACCAGCGCCACCTTGCCTTCAAGCCGCTTCACGGCATTCTCCCGATTACTATCCCGGCCAACATGGCCCATCCGCGCCGCTCCACAACCTATGATTTTGAGCAAGGTGACTTGTGGTGCAGCGGGGTGCAGAAATGGCGACAAACAGGGAAATGCGTTCTTGGGAGATTGAACGACCATGGCCGATCGAGATCCGGAAATCGCCGGAAAGCTGGGTGAAGACCGCAGCGAAGGCATAAGCTGGGCGGAACTGATGGCGCAGGATTCGCGCACTCCGCCTGCGATTCTGACTGACGAGAGCTATACGTACCGCGGTTCGGAGGCGATTCCCGCCGAGCGTTACACCAGCGAGGCATTCGCCAAGCTCGAACGCGAGCGGATGTGGCCCTACGTGTGGCAGTTCGTCGCGCGCGAGGAAGACCTGCCCGATCCGGGTGACTTCATCGTCTATGAGAACGCGGGCCGTTCGTACCTCGTCAGCCGTCAGGACGACGGCTCGATCCGGGCGATGCACAATGTCTGCCTCCACCGTGGCCGCAAGCTGCGCACCGAGGAAGGCGCCGCCGACAAGTTCGTCTGCCCGTTCCACGGTTTCGCATGGAAGAAGGACGGCAGCTTCGATTCGATGCCCTGCCAGTGGGACTTCCCGCATCTGGCCGAAAAGGACCTCGACCTGCCCGCCGCCGAAGTGGGCCGCTGGTCGGGCTACGTCTTCATCCGCGAGGAATCGGGCGGCCCGAGCCTCGAGGAATTTCTCGCCCCGCTGCCCGAGCACTTCAAGCGCTGGCGGCACGAGGAATGCGCCAGCGTCATGCGCGTGGCCAAGGAAGTCCCGGCGAACTGGAAGGTGGTGATGGAAGCCTTCATGGAGGCCTGGCACACCATCGTCACGCACCCGCAGCTGCTGCCGTTCACTGGCGATTCCAACGCCGCCTACTGGACCTGGGGCGACAATGTGAACGTCAACCTCGTCCCCTTCGGCGTGATGAGCCCGCACATCGCGGAAGGGCAGGGCGAGCAGTGGATCGTCGACGAGTTCATCAAGTACAACGGCCGCTCTGGCGACAACTACGAAGGTGAGGCCCACGCCAACCCGATGGCGATCCAAGTGCCCGAGGGCATGACCGCCCGCGCGGCGCTGGGCGCCGCCATGCGCGCGGCCTATACCGAGAGCACCGGCTACGACCACGAGAGCGCGACCGACGCCGAACTGCTCGACGGACTCGTCTACAACGTGTTCCCGAACTTCGCGCCTTGGGGCGGGTACATGCCGAACATCGTCTACAACTGGCTGCCCGGCAAGACGCCCGACACCTGCATCATGGAAGTGCGCATCCTCGCGCGTATTCCCAAGGGCCAGCCGATCCCGCGCGGCGCGCCGCTCAAGATGCTGCGGCTCGACCAGAAGTGGACCGAGGCGCCGGAACTGGGCATTCTGGGCGACGTGTTCGAGCAGGACATGGACAACCTGCCTTACGTGCAGGACGGCCTTCATGCCTCGAAGAACGGCAAGGTGAACCTCGGGAACTATCAGGAAATCCGCATCCGTCAGTTCCAGGACACGATGATGAAGTACATCGTCGGCGACCTTGGGGGCGACCTCGGCGGGGCTCCGAAGGCATGAGTGAGGCTGAAGGCGCGCATCCTCCGCGCATAAACTGCGTCCTCATCTGCGGCGGCGTGTGGCACGACATGGACTTCGCGCGGCTGGAGCTTCTCAAGCTCCTCGCCGAAGACCCCAGCGTGCGCACCCGCGTGTTCGAGGATTATGAGAACCTCGACGCACTGCGGCAGGCGGACATCCTCATCACCTATACCTGCGACGTCACGCCCTCGCTGGCGGCGCAGGAGGTGCTGCGCGACTGGCTGAAGGCGGGCGGGCGCTGGCATGCGCTGCACGGCACCAACTCGGTGCTGCGCCTGCTGTCCGAAGGGCCGGACAAGGGCCTGTGGGACGCCCCGCGCTGGGCACCGCTGTTCATGGACATGCTGGGTTCGCAGTTCATCTCGCACCCGCCGATCGCGCCTTACACGGTGACCGTGGCCGATCCCGGCCATCCGCTGGTGGCGGGCATCGAGCCGTTCGAGACGACCGACGAACTCTACCACATGGAGACGCACGGTCACCTGCACGTCCTGCTGGAGACCGACTGCACGGTCGAGGGCACCGGCTTCGTCGAGGCGGCCGATACGCTGGGCAAGCAGCCGGTGATGTACCTCAAGGACCACGGCAAGGGCGCCGTACTCTACAACACGCTGGGGCACTGCCGGGGGCACTACGACCTCCAGCCGATGCTCGACTGGTGGCCTACGGTGGACCGCTGCGCCTGGGATCTCCCGGTGTTCTACGAATTGCTGCGCCGGGGCATCGCCTGGCTCAAGCAGAGCGGGAAGTGAGACGCGGCGCCGGGGTCTGCCCCGGCGCAGCCCCGCTCAATCGACCTTGAACGGAAGCGCTCCGGTTTTATCCGACCGCGTCGGCCACAGGATGGTGAGCGCAATCCGTGCGAACTTCCAGCGGCCGTCCTGCCGGACGTAATGGTCGTCGTAGCGACCAATCAGCAGCAGCGGGTTCGCCTCCCCGCCCGGCGTGACGATGGCCGAGCCCGCATGCTGGCGGGTGACGAGGTCCAGCAACAGGCAATGCCCGTGAGCGGTGTCAGATCCCGTCAGCTCGATGGCGTGATTGGCGACGTAATGCAGCGTCTCTAGCGGCGCGCGCAGGTGCTTCCAGTGCTGGCGATAGAGGCCGAGCACCGCCTCGACGCCTTCGTAGGGCTCCGGAAACTCGCATAGGATGTCGTCGGCGAAATTGCGGCGCACCGCAGCCTCGTCCATCGAGTCGAAGGCGGTCGAGTAATCCACGCGAAGCTGGCGGATTTCCTCGCGTGCGATCAGGTCTTCAAGAGTCATCATCTTCTCCCGCTTGTTATTATTCCTTGGTCGAGGCGCGCTTGAGGCGGGCGATCTTCTTCTGGATCGCTGCCAGCTTGCGCATGTAGGTCTCGCGAATGTCGCCGGTCAGCAGCAGCGCCGCGCTCTGCAGGAAGCAGGCGTGCAGTTCGGCGCGGCACTGGTCGCCCGCGCACTGGCCCAGCGCCCAGCGGCGGTAGACCACGAATTCGTGCATGACGTGGGTGTCCACCAGCGTCGGTAGGTCGAGATCATCGCGGACGTGGCCTTTGGCGCGCTGAAGGTTCAGCCACCCCGAGAAGCGCGTGTGCGCCACCGAGGTCAGTTCCCGCACTTCCAGTTCGCGCGGCTCGGGGGCGAAGACGAAGTCGATCACGACGCGGGCGTAGAGACTGTCGCGCTCAAGCTCGCTGACCATCCAGTCGAGTTCGCGGAACACCACCTCCAGCGTGTAAGTCGCACCGCGCCGGGCGATGTGTTCGCGCACCTCGACCATGCGATCGACGACGGTGGCGCTGATGACGCCGTCCTTGTCGCCGAATAGGCGGTAGAGCGTGCGCTGGGCCACCCCGGCGTCTTCGGACAATCGCCGGATGGTCAGCGCCGCGACTCCGCCTTCGCCGAGGATGCGGTGCGCGGTGTCGACGATGCGCGCACGGCGCTCGGTCATCGCCGGGCTGGTGTAGCGGCGGCGAATCACCGGCGGTTTTTTCGCGATCACGTCTTGCATCGCAGCAATGCCCCCCGGCGTGGTGGTTCTCTTTTCATTACCGGGAGAAACGTGAACTTCGCCGCTCTCCAAGACAATCCCCTCCGCTCCATCACCGCTGCACTGCGGTAAAACAAATCATACATGAATGTTTTTTATGTCTTCACAAAAATGATCATCTGTACTCATTTATGCCTGTCCGGCGAAAAAGTCGGCACGTGATTCGAACTGCCCATGACCAAACGAAGGCAGTCGGCTCGGAGGGGAAGAACATGATCGGCAAACGACACCTGAATTGCGTCTTCACGACTTTCGCCATGGGGCTTCTGGCGAGCGTCAGCACTACCGCGATGGCACAAAGCGCTCCGGCTTCCGCGCCGCCGCAGGCCGATCCGCCGCCGCAGCAGGGCGGACTGGAGGACATTGTCGTCACCGCGCGGCGCATCTCGGAATCGCTGCAGGACACGCCGGTGGCGGTTTCCGCCTTCACCGAGACGGCGATCCAGAACAAGTTCGCCACCGACATCCGCGCGCTGGCGGGCGACGTGCCCAACGTCGTCATAACCAACGTCCCGGGCTTCAACGCCGCCTCGATCGGCATTCGCGGCCAGTCCACCGGCGACATCATCCTGACCTTCGAGCCCGCCGTCGGCGTGGTGGTGGACGACTTCGTGCTCGCCCACGTCCAGACCCAGTTGTTCGACCTGTTCGACGTGGAGCGCATCGAAGTCCTGCGCGGACCGCAGGGCACGCTGTTCGGCAAGAACACCGTGGGCGGCGTCGTCAACGTCATTACCAAGAAGCCGGAGCCCGGCTTCAGCGGCGAAGTGCGGCTCGGCTATTCCAGCTTCAACACCAAGGACGTCAAGGCCGCGATCAATATCCCGCTCGCCGACAACCTCTACTTCCGCGCGGCAGGATCGTTCCAGGAAAGCGACGGCTACTACCGTCTGACCAAGAACAACGACGTCGACGGCTTCGAGGGCGTGCCCGGACGCGGCCAGCGCTGGGGCGGATCGCGCTACTTCAGCGCCCGCGCCAAGCTCTTGTGGGAGCCGACCGACGACACCAACATCCTGCTCACCTACGAACTGCTGCGCGATCGTGGCGACAGTCCGCCTTCGGTCAACGAGACGCCTCCGGGTTTCCTGATCGACGTGGTCGGCTTCCCCGGCATTCAGACGACCGGGCAAAGCCCCTACAAGACCGGCACCACACTGTGCGAAGGTTCGGCCACTGCGCCGACTTGCGTGGGTACGCTCGATGGTCACCGCGTCGATGTGGACGGCGTCTACTTGCGCGGCGAGCATTCGGTCGATGACGTCGGCACGATCACCGTCGTCGGCGGCTGGCGGCGGGTGCAGTCCAAGCTGCCTTCCGACTATACGGGTGAGAACGCCTACTTGTTCGTCTCTACGCGTGAGGACGTGCGCAAGCAGTACAGTCTCGAGGCACGGTTCAGCTCCGACTTCTCGGACGTCCTGAAGTTCACCGTGGGCGGCATGTACTGGGGGCAGAAGCTGGACGCCAATGCTACCAGCTTCCTCGGCTTCCTGCGCTTCCTGGGAGACCCCACCGCGCTGACCGACCCGAACCAGTCCACCGCGAACTACAAGGTCGACAGCTACGCCGTGTTCGGCGAGGCGGAATACAAGGTCGCCGACCCGTTCTCGGTCTTCGTCGGCGCCCGCTACACCAAGGAGAGCAAGGACTTCGCGGTGCGTCCGCAAGTGCGCCGCTCGACGATCGCGACCGGGTTCTGGCCCGAGTACAGCGACAGCGCGAAGTTCTCCAAGCCGACGATGCGCGCAGGCTATCGCTGGGAGATCGCGCCGGGGATCAACAACTACTTCACCTACAGCCAGGGCTACAAGTCGGGCGGCTACAACGAGCAGGCGATGTCCGCTACGTCGGCGCTGCCGTTTCGTGAGGAGACCGCCGACAGCTTCGAACTGGGCTTCAAGACCGAGACGGCCGATCGCAAGCTGCGCGTCAACATCGCGGCGTTCTATGTGAAGTACAACGATCTGCAGCGCGACGCGGTGGTCCCCTTCATCGATCCGATCACAGGCCTGCCGGGGCAGGAGACGCGGACGACCAATGCGGGCAAGGCCCACGTAAAGGGCATCGAACTCGAAATCTCCGCCGCACCGGTGGTGGGCCTGACGATGGGCGCTTCGGTTGGCTGGCAGAAGGCGGAGTACGACGAGTTCAGCACCGACGTGAACGGTGACGGCGTGAACGACGATGCCTCCTACCTCAAGCTGCGCAATGCGCCCAAGTGGACGGCCAGCGGGAACGTGCATTACGAGTTCCCGCCGACCGACTGGGGCGTCGTCTCGCTCAACGCAGACGTCAACTATCAGGCACAGTACGAATCCACGACGCTCAACGCCGACTATTCGCAAGGTCAGGCGCGCACACTGGTGGGGGCAAGCATCGGCTGGACCGATCCCGACGAGCGCTTCCGCGTCGCGGTGTTCGGTCGCAACCTGCTGGACAAGGTCTACCGCGTCTCGGCCAACTCGGTCGCGGGGCTGTTCAACTTCACCAACTACGCCCCGCCGAGGAGCTTCGGCGTTGAAGGCTCGGTGAAGTTCTGACGATGGTGGCGGCGCTCTCCTCACGGGCAGGTGCGGGCCTGCGCCGAGCCGGCCTTCCCCTGCGGTTTCGTGCGCCGCAGGGGAAGGTTAGCCTGCTCTCGCTTCGTGATGACGCCCCCCCATGCCGTCATTGCGAGCGGAGCGAAGCAATCCAGGGCGGTTTGCGCAGCGCTGGATTGCTTCGCTCCGCTGGCAATGACGAAGGTGGAGTTTCAGGGCAGCTTGTGCGCGCGGCCGATGCCCTTGGGGACGAGGTCGAAGGCGAAGCTGATGCGTTCCTTGTCGCCGCCGAAGGGCAGCGTGGCGTGCCAGAGATACGAGGGGAACAGGATCATCCGGCCCGCTCGGGGCTGGTAGGTGACGGGCGTGCCGCCGCCGCCCAGTTCCTCCGGCAGCAGGCCGATCGCGAAGGCACCGTCTTCACCCTCGAACTGTGGATAGTAGACACCCGAGAGCCAGTTGGGGGCATGGATATGCGAGCCGACTTCGCCGCCGGGGCGCAGGATCGTGCCCCACAGGGTCAGGCTCCATTCCTCGGGCAACGCGTGGAGCAGGGGGTGGTCGGCGGGTTCCTCGGCAAGGCGTGCATGGGCACTGGCGAGATGATCGCGGGCGATCCGTGCAAGGGCGCCGATCGCCGGGCTCCGCGCATCGACGAGGTCGGCGCTCTGGCGTCCCTGGCGGGTCACGAGGCCCTCCGGCTCGAACGTCAGCGAGGGGTGAGCACGCAGTTCCTCCACCAGCGCGGCGTTGAACGTCGCGAGGTCTTCGAAGCCCGGCGCGGCGTCGATGTCATGCACGGTGACGAAGCGGTCGAGCGCCATGATCCGTTCGCGATCGCCGGTCCAGCCGAGCTTCTCGAAGGCGGCGAGGGCCAGCGCCACCGGCGTGGTGACGCTCGGCTGCGTGGCGACGAGTTTACCGCAGACGCCCAGCGCATCGCGCTCCTGCCCGCCGCGGATCATCGCCCGTACCAGATTGATGCCGAGCGCATGGTTGGGCTGTGCCGGATCGAAGGCGCGGCGCAGCACATTCACCGCACCTGTGTAATCGCCGGCCCGCTCGCGCATGAGGCCAAGCTGGTTTGCCGCGCGTGGGTTGCGGGGCTGTACGCGCAGGATTTGCCCGACGAGGCTTTCCGCCTCGCCCCCCTGACCGCAGGCGGCGAGCGCATCGACAAGGTTCAGCGCCGTGTCGAGGTGCCCGGGCCGCAGTTCCAGCGAGCGCCGGTAACGGCTCACCGCCTCGCCGTGCCGTCCGAGCCGCGCCAGCGCGACCCCCGTATTGTTGAGCGCATCGGCGCTGTCTCCGGCCTGCGTCAGCATCTCCAGCGCCTCGTCGTATCGCTCCGCCGCGATCAGGCAGGAGCCGAGATTCGCCAGCGTTGCGGCATGTCCGGGGCGCAGTTCCAGCGCGGCGGCGAAAGCCTGCAGCGCCTCCTCGTAAGCGCCTGCGTTCTTGAGCGCGACGCCCAGGTTCTGCCGGCGTCCGGCATCACGCGGATCGGCGGCGCAGGCATCGCCGAAGGCGCGCACCGCATCTTCCATGCGCCCGGTACGCTGGGCGACGATCCCGGCCAGTGTCAGCGCATCGGCATCTCCCGGCTTCGCGGAGAGCAGGCGGTCCACCAGGGGCCGGGCCGCCACCGGGTCCGGCCCCTGCGCGACGCGCGCCGCTTCGGCCAGCATTTCCCCCCACATGACGAAAGGTCCTCTCCGATATGATTGGTGTCATCATGCATGTCCGCACGAAGCCGGACAAGACGCAGCGCTTCATCGAACTGACCACGCAACTGCAGAAGGACGTGCGCGCCAACGAGGCCGATACGCTGCTGTTCCAGGTCATGCAATCGCGCGAGGACCCGAACGCCTTCGGCTTCACCGAGATCTTCACCGACATCGCCGCCAAGGAAGCGCATGCGAACCGGCCCTACCACGTCGCCATGTCGGCGGAGGGCTACGCCTGCCTCGACGGCGACCCCGACATCCGCGTCTTCGACCTTCTGGGTGAAGCCGCCAAGGCAGGAGTTCACGCATGACCGGTTCGCTTGAAGGACGCATCGCCCTCGTCACCGGATGCACCGGCGGCATCGGCAGTGAGATATCGCGCCAACTGGCCGAGGCAGGTGCGACCGTCATCGGCGCCGACCTCCCCGCCGAGGCAGGGGGCTGGCAGGGCGATTCCTATCTCTCGCTCGACGTGACCGACGAGGTATCCTGGCAGTCGGCGATCGGCGCGGTGGAGGCGCAGCACGGGCGGCTCGACGTGCTGGTCCATGTCGCGGGCATTGTCGTCGTCGAGAAGATGGAGAACACCACCATCGAGCAGTGGCGCAAACAGATGGCGGTCAACGTCGATGGCCCGTTCCTCGGCACCAAGGTGGCGGCGCAGCTCCTCCGGCGCTCGGGCGAGAGCGTGCCGCACGGGGCTTCGGTGATCGTGATCTCATCGGTCGCGGGCAAGATCGGCTCGCCGCTGCACGTCGGGTACTGCACCTCCAAGGGCGCGGTGACGCTGTTCGTGAAGGCCTGCGCGATGGAGTTCTCCGCGCTGGGCTACAAGGTGCGGGTCAACTCGGTGCACCCCAGCGGCGTCAAGACCGGCATGGTCGACCACATCCTCCAGCGCATCGTCGACAACGGTTTCGCCGCCAGCGTCGAGGAAGCCGCCGCCGGGCTCGCCCCCGCGCACCCGATCGGGCGCATGGCCGATCCCATCGACGTCGCCAAGACCGTGCGCTTCCTCGCCTCCGACGAGGCCGGGTACATGCACGGCTCGGAACTGATCGTCGATGGCGGGTTCACCGCGCAATGAGTGGGCTCAGCGGAAAAGTCGCCGTGGTGACGGGCGGCACCAGCGGCATCGGCGCCGCCGTATCCAAGCTGCTGACCGAGGCGGGCGCAAAGGTCGCGGTGTTGTCCGAGGTGCCGCAGGCCGATCTCGACAAGGCGGTGGCAAGCGGCACGCTCGCCCATGCGGCGCACGTGGACATCGCCGATGCCGCTGCCGTCGCGGCGGCTGTGCAGGGCATCGAAGCGGCGCTCGGTCCGGTCACGCTGCTGGTCAACAACGCGGCGATCTGGGCGCCCAACCCGGTGCCCGAAAGCAGCCTCTCGCTGTTCGACCGGCATATCGACGTCAATCTCAAGGGCAGCTTCTACGTCACGCAAGCCGTGCTGCCCGCGATGATCGAGGCGGGCGGCGGGACGATCGTGTTCATCGGTTCGGTCAGCGGCACGGCGGGCCGCGCGGGCGACAGCGCCTACAGCGCTTCCAAAGCCGGGGTCGCCATGCTGGCGCGCACGCTGGCGGCGGAGCTGGGCCCGAAACGCATCCGCATCAACTGCGTGTGCCCCGGCGCGGTGGCGACGCCGCTGACCGCGAACTTGCGCACGCCGGAGGGCGAGCAGGCCATCGCCGCGTTGATGGACGGCCATCCCAGCCCGCGCCGCCAGTTCTTCATGGACCCCGAGCAGATCGCCCAGCTCGTCTGCTTCCTGCTCGATGACAAGTCGAGCGCGCTGCACGGCGCGGTCATCCCCGCCGACGAAGGCCTTACCGCAACGATGTAACCCGACCCGCTACGAGAGGATAACAACCATGACCGCTTTGCACGATGCCGGAAAACTCGGCGACCTCATCGTCAACATCAACGACTGCCACGAAGTCGCGCTCGGCACCGGCACCACGATCCGGCTGCTGCGCTACAGCGAGGAGACCGGCGACTGGGTCCTGTGGGTCCACATGGAGCCCGGCGCGACCTTCGCCCCGCACTGGCACCTTGGCCACGGGCAGTATTTCGTGACCAAGGGCGAACTGATCTACGACGTCGGCTCAGCGCCTGCGGGGACTTACGGCTACGAACCGATCGGCTCGCGCCACAACGAGGCGCGCTGCGACGAAGTGACCGAATATCTCTTCATGGGCCACGGCGCCGTCGCCTTCCTCGACGAGGTGGGCGAGATCCGCTTCATCCTCAACCACGAATTCCTGCGCGACGTGGCCAAGGGCGAAGTGATCTCCAACGTCGCCAACGAGGGGCTGGAGGAAGCGGCATGACCGCACCCTCCAACCCCCGCGCCGACCGGCTGCGCACGATGATGGCGGCGGAAGGGCTCGACGCGGTCGTGCTCAGCCACCCGCATGATGTGCGCTATGCGGTGGGCTATCACTCGATCCTCGAACGCTGGCAGCAGATGGAGCCGATGGCTGCCGCGATCGTCTATGCCGATCCGGCCAAGCCGCTGACGCTGGTGATCCCGGAGGCGAACCTCGGCCTCGTCGCGGTGCTCAACAAGGACGGCGACGCCTGCACCTTCGGCGAGGTGCGGACGTTCGACATGCTCAACTTCTGCGAGGTCAGCCGCTACATCGACCCCGACCGCAACGGCGGTCAGCTGGCCGAGGACGCCGCCGGGATGATGGGTGCGATCAGGGGCAGTTGCCAGCCCGACATCGCCGCCGCCATTGCTTCGGGCCTTGCCGATCACGGCATGGCGGGCAAGGCGATCGGCTTCGACGAGCACCGCGTCTCCGCGCGGATCACGGCCGCCGTGCCGCATGCATATTCCGACGTGCTCGACTTCATGATGCGCGTGCGGGTGGTGAAGACCCCCGGTGAACTCGAACGCTATCGCAAGCTGGGCAAGCTGGCGGACCGCATCATCGCTCACGCCGGATCGCTGCTCCACGAAGGCGCGGACTGGAACGACGTGCAGGCGCGCATCTGCGATTTCATGGTGCGCAACGAAGTCATCCCCGTGGACGAGGGCGCGATGCTGTTCGGCGGCGCCTACGAAGCGGACGAGTTCATCCCCGACTTGTTCCGCACGCGCGGCAACCGGGCCTTGCGGCGCGGCGACATCGTGATCCTGGAGACGCAGGGCATCCACGACGGCTTCTGGGTGGATATCAACCGCACCGCCGTCGTCGGCAAGGCCAGCGCCGAGTACCGCCACCAGCATGACGTCCTGCGCGATGCTTTCCTGAAGATGGTGGACCACCTGCGCCCCGGCGTCTCCACCGCCAGCCTGCCCGCGATCGGCTATGAGCACCTGAAGGCGGGCGGCATCGCCACGCCCGAGAAGCTGCTGGTCGTGGCGCACGGCATCGGCCTGATGCCGCTGGAAATCCCGCTGCCCTTCCCGGCAGCGGGGCTGGCCGGGGTCAAGCAGGGCTTCGTGATGGAGGAGGGGATGCTGATCTCGCTCGACAGCCTCTACTTCGGCGCGAAGCTGGGGCCGTGCCACATGGAGAACGTCTACGCGATCACCGCGGGCGCTCCCGAACCGATGTACGCGGCCCCGCTCGAACTGTTCGAGGCGGTGACGCCCGAGCCTGCGAACGCAGCATGACCCCCCGATTTGCGCATACAAGGAGAGAGCGATGACCGCCATCGGCGACAACGACCGCAGGCTTGAGAAGTACCGCCGGATGCAGCGCATCCGCCAGTTCGAGACCAAGGCCGAATCCATCCATGCTGCGGGCGAAATCCCCGGCGCTCTGCACACTTATGCGGGGATGGAGGCTTCGGGCGTCGGCGCCTGCATGGCGCTGCGCGACGACGACTACATGGTCGGCACGCACCGCAGCCACGGCCATCCGATCGCCAAGGGATCGACGCTGCGCCCGCTCATGGCCGAACTGCTCGGCAAGGCGACGGGCGTGTGCAAGGGCAAGGGCGGCTCGATGCACTTGTCCGATTTCGCGATGGGTAGCCTGGGCGAAACCAGCATCGTCGGCTCCGGCGGCCCGGTTGCCGCAGGTGCAGCATTGGGCGCGAAGCTGCAGGGGCTGGACCGTGTGGCGCTGTGCTTCTTTGGCGACGGCGCCTCCAGCGAAGGGGCGATCCATGAAGGCATGAACCTTGCCGCCGTGTGGAAGCTGCCCGCGATCTTCGTGTGCGAGAACAACCGCTTCGGCATGTCCACGCCGACCTCCGCCGCCGTGGCGGGCGTCAATGTCGCGGACCGCGCGCACGGCTACGGCATCCCCGGCGTCATCGTCGACGGGCAGGACGTGGACGCCGTCGAGGAGGCCGTGCGCGATGCGGTGGACCGCGCCCGCGCGGGCAAGGGGCCGACGCTGATCGAGACCAAGACCTACCGCTACCGCGACCACGCGGTGAACATGGGCCGCGACCTCACCCCCCGCGGGCCGGAGCATGATGACTGGGTCGCCCGCGATCCGATCACGCTCTACCGCGCGCGCCTGCTGGCCGATGGCGTGGCCGAGGGCGATCTCGACGCCATCGACGCGGCCATCGCGGACGAAGTGACGGACTCGCTGAACTTCGCGCGCGAGAGCGCATACCCGGCCTTCGAGGAGGCCTTCGACCACGTCTTCGTCGATCGCCTGCCGATCCCCGACGACGTTCTGGCGCACGCCTGAGAAGGAACCGCAACCATGGCCAAGATCACTTTCCTCGAAGCCATCCAGCAGGCCCAGGCCGAAGAGCTGGAGCGCGACGCCCGTGTCTTCATGATGGGCGAGGACATTCGCTGCAACGTCTTCGGCACCACCACCGGCTTCGTCGAGCGTTTCGGCGAGGAGCGCATCCGCGACACGCCGATCTCCGAGAACGGCTTCATCGGCGCGGCAGGCGGCGCGGCGATGGTGGGCATGCGGCCCATCGTTGATGCGACGCTGTCCTCGTTCCTCTATCCGGCGATGGACCAGATCTGCTCGATCATCGCCAAGTCCCGCTATATCTACGGCGGGCAGGCGAAGTTGCCGCTCGTGCTGCGCTCCTGCATGTTCTACGGCAACTCCAATGCTGCGCAGCATTCGGACCGGCCCTACCCGATGTTCATGAACATGCCGGGCCTCAAGATCATCTGCCCCTCCGATGCCGCCGATATGAAGGGCCTGCTCAAGTCCGCGATCCGCGACGACGATCCGGTGATGAGTTTCGAGGACGGCACCTGCTGGATGAACAAGGCCGACGTACCTGACGATCCCGACTTCCTGATCCCCATCGGCAAGGGCGACATCAAGCGCGAAGGCACCGACATCACCGTCGTCGCCATCGCCGGCGGGGTCAACGTCGCGCTGAAAGCGGCGAAGCAACTGGCGGGCGAGGGCATCTCGCTGGAAGTGATCGACCCGCGCACGCTGGTCCCGCTCGACCGCGATCTGATCCTGCGTTCGGTGCGCAAGACCGGCCGCGCGATCTGCGTCGATCCCGCGAACAGGACCTGCAGCGCCGCCAGCGAGATCGCCGCCACCATCGTCGAGGAGGCGTTCGAGGCCCTGCGCGCGCCGGTGGTTCGGATCACGACTCCCGATACGCACTTGCCGTTCAGTCCGCTCATCGAAAAGCCGCTCTATCCCTCGGTGGAGCGCATCGTGAGTGCCGCCAGTCGCCTCGTAGGTGCCGCCGAGTTCCAGTCAGCCTGAGGAGCGAACATGGCCGAATTCACGATGGTCCTGCCGCAATACGGCATGGGGATGCAGGACGGCGAGATCGTCCGCTGGCTCAAGCAGCCGGGCGACGCGGTCGAGGAAGGCGAGAATCTCGTCGAGGTGGAAGCCGCGAAAACCACGGTGGAAGTGCCATCCCCTGTCTCCGGCACGCTGCTCCGCATCATCGCCGGAGAAGGTGAAACGATCGACGTGCGCGAACCGATCGCGGTGATCGAGACGGGGTGATCCACGTCCGAAAGGCGATCAACGGCACCGGGCAAGGCCCGGGATAACGCAGACGTTCCGGGAGAGGACGCGAGGGATGAAGGACGGGAAGGAAGGCCGCTGGCTGTGCTGGTCGGCTGGGGCGGTGTTGTTCGCCATCGGGGCGGTGCTGGCCGTGGGCGGGATAAAACTGCTGACGCTGGGCGGATCGGCCTACTATCTGGCTGCCGGGGTGGCCTGCGCGGTGTCGGGCGTGCTGCTCTGGAGGGGCGACCGGCGAGGGCTCTGGCTTTACGCGGCGATGCTACTGGCCACGCTGATCTGGGCCTTCTGGGAGGTTGGGGCGCAGTTCTGGCAACTCCTGCCGCGCCTTGCGGGGCCGACCGTGATCGGCGCTTTTCTCGCGCTGCCGTGGCTGCGCCGCCGACTGACCGCCGCTTCGGATGCCGGTACGCGTTGGGGGCTGGGCTCGGTCGTGCTGGTCGCGGCTCTAGCGCTGACGGGAACCTTCCTTACGGTGCCGGTCTTCGATGTTTCCGCCGGTAGCGTGGCCAAGTCTGCTCCGGCAAGCCCGGCCAGCGCGGAGTGGACCGATTACGGCGCGAACCTGTCCGGCACCCGCCATTCCCCGGCTGCACAGATCACCCCGGCCAACGCTGCGAAGCTGGAAAAGGCGTGGTCGTTCGAGACGGGCGACACCAAGGCGAAACGACCGGAGATCAAGTCCATTTCCTTCATGGCGACGCCGTTGATGGTGGACGACAAGGTCTATTTCTGTTCGCCTACCGGCAAGGTCTTCGCGCTGGATGCGGACACGGGCAGGCAAATCTGGCTGCGCGACCCCCGCACTAACATCGGCAATGCGCAGATGCTCAACTGCCGCGGCGTATCCTACCACGCCGCTCCCGCTGGCACAGGATCATGCGCCAAACGGATCATCAGCATGACCGTGGACGGACGCCTGCTTGCCAGCGATGCCGGCACGGGTGCGCCTTGCGCCGATTTCGGCAAGGATGGCTCCGTGAACCTCGACGAAGGGCTCGGCCAGGTCGATCCCTTGCGGTCCTACTCGTCCTCGCCCCCCGTCATCGTCGGCGACGTTGCGGTGCTGGGCTCTTATGTGCGCGACAACTACACCAAGGACGATCCATCGGGCGTGGTGCGGGCCTACGACGTGAAGAGCGGGCGGCTGCTCTGGGCATGGGACAGCGGACGGCCCGACGATGCCCCGATGCCCGGCCCCGGCGAAAGCTGGACGCGTGGTTCGGTCAACGCCTGGAGCGTGTTCAGCGCCGATCCCGCGCTGGGGCTGGTCTACCTGCCGACAGGGAACGCCACGCCCGATCATGTCGGTACGCACCGTTCACCGATGCTGGAGCGCTACGCCAGTTCCATCGTCGCGCTCGACGTCAGGACGGGACGGATGCGCTGGCATTTCCAGACGGTACACCACGACATCTGGGACTATGACATGCCCGCGCAGCCGGTGCTGTTCGACTACACCGTCGGTCGCCGCAAGATACCCGCGCTTGCTGCACCGACCAAGCGGGGCGAGATCTTCATCCTCGACCGCGCCACCGGCCGTCCGTTGACAGGCGTGGAGGAGCGCGCCGTGCCTCGCGGCGGCATCCCGGGGGAGCGCTATTCGCCCACCCAGCCTTACGTGAAGGGTTTCGCCTCCTTCGCGCCGCCGCCGCTGACGGAGGCGGGCATGTGGGGGGCGACGCCGATCGACCAGATGTGGTGCCGCATCCGTTTCCGCTCGCTCGACTACAAGGGCATGTTCACCCCGCCTTCCGAGCGCGGCATGATCCAGTGGCCGGGCACTTTTGGCATTCTCAACTGGGGTAGCGTCAGCATCGATCCCGCGCGCCAGATCATGATCGTCAATTCGGCGGCGATCCCTCAGGAGGTACGCCTGTTCCGCCATGGAGCCGATACCGACCGTCCAGCCTTGGCGAAGGACTCGCACGCGCCGGGCTATCTGCCGCAATACGGCACGAACTACGGTGTCAGCCTGCTGCCGATGCTCTCCCCGCTGGGCATTCCGTGCGAGGCGCCGCCATGGGGCAAGATTGCCGCCGTCGATCTGAAGACCGGCAGAATCGCGTGGAGCCGCACCTTCGGCACGTCCGCCGATACCGCACCGCTGGGCATTCCGGTGCCGGGGGCGTTCAACCTGGGCGGCTCTGCGAACAGCGCGGGCGGGGTGACCTTCATCGGCGCTGCGCTCGACAACTACATGCGTGCCTTCGATACCGCGACGGGCAGGGAGTTGTGGCGCGGCCGCCTGCCGGCAGGCGGGCAGGCGACGCCGATCACGTATGTTTCGCGTAGGACCGGACGGCAGTATGTCGTCATTGCGGCAGGCGGACATGCCTACATGGGTACGACGCCGGGAGACAGCGTGGTCGCCTTCGCATTGCCGAAAGCGCGATAGGGCTCGGGGGTGTCTCGCGCAGGAGGCACCGGTTTGCTAGGGTGGAGGCATGACCTCGCCGATCCCATCGCTGCCCACTGCCGTCCCGGATGCCCCCGACTTCGTCGTTATCGACGTGGAGACGGCTTGTTCGCGCGTCAGCAGCATCTGCCAGGTCGGCATCGTGGGCTTTCGCGACGGGCGCGAGGTGATGGCTTACGAGACATTGGTGGATCCTCGTGACGAGTTCTCCCCATTCAATGTCGGCATCCATGGCATCACCGCAGGCCATGTTACCGGGCAGCCGACCTTCGGCGAAATCCATGCCGTGCTCGACGGGCATCTGAGCGGCCGGATTGCGGTCGCACACTCGGCTTTCGACAAAGGGGCTCTGGCCGCCGCATGCCGGCTGAGCGCGCATCCGCTCATTGAGACCGAATGGCTGGACAGCGTCCGGGTGGCCAAGCAGGCCTGGCCGCAGCTATCGAGCCATCGTCTCAACGTGCTCGCACGGTTTCTCGGGATAGAGCACCGGCATCACGATGCCTTGAGCGATGCCCGCGCCGCCGGGATGGTGATCGTGAAAGCCATCGAGCACACCGGCATCGACCTGAAGGGCTGGATGACCAGGCCTGCGCGCGCCAAGCCCAAGCCGCCCCTGCCCGCCTCGGAGGGGCCCTTGAGCGGGGAGCGGGTCGCAATCCTGGGTGAAGCGCTCGACGGCAAGCTCGCCGCTGCCGTGGCGGCGGCGGGTGGTCGGGTCGTGCGGTCGGTGGGCATGACCACCACTTTGCTGGTGATCGCCAAGGCGCAACCCTACGGCCGTTGGGTGGAGGCCAGCCCGATGCATCGCCGCGCGCAGGAGCTTCGCGAGGCCGGTCGACCAGTTGCCGTCGTGTCCGAGGACGCGCTGCGGGCAAGGCTCGGCCGGGCAACCTGAAGCGGGCATAACCCCGCCTCGCGGATGGACGCATGCAGGGACAGGCGGTTAACGGCCGCCGATGAGTATCATTGCCACCATCATGAATTCGAGCACGGGTCAGCCGATCCAGAAGATGAAGTTCGAGCGGATGCCCAAGCCGTGGGTTACCCTGCACCTGGAAAGCGGAGAGCAGGTCACCGCCGACCGCGTCCATGTCGGCAAGCCCGCGCCGGGCAAGTTCATCGCGCCCGTCGAGGTGTGGGTAACGCCCAAGGCCTGATCGAGGCTGCGCGCTGCGGGGAATGGATCGCGCCGGTCATCGCGGCATGATCCGCAAGCGGCGACATGGACCGACATAAATCCACATGCATGACAGGCTCGAAATCCGCCTTTAGGCCACGTCGCGGGCCAGTCCCACCATCACGCCGAGTTCGCTGCGGATTTGCGGAGCGATCTCTTCGGGATGCCCGGCATGGGCGCGCAGTTGCGACGTCAGGAAGCCGGAGAACAGTGCTGCTTCGGTGACGCCGACCCGCCGCCGCGCGCCGACAAGGTCCTGCAGCGCGCCGTGTGAAGTGCGGCCGCGCAAGTAGCGCAGCTGGGCGCCGAACTGGCGCAACGAAGCATCGCGCGCGGTGGCGACCAGAAGTTCGTCGCGGCCCCGGGCATTGCCGCCGCGCTGCATCATCCCGGCCAGGTCGCGGGCCAGAGCGTCGGCCAGATCACGAGCCGTGTCGCGCGCGGGGGCTTCGGCCTGCAGGCGCTCGACGTTGGCGCGGTAGAGCCCCTCGAACGCCGCTTCGAGCAGCGCGGGCTTGGTGCGGAACTTGTGTGACACCGTGCCCAACGTCAGCCCGGTGCGTTCGGCGACGGCGCGGTGAGTGAGGCGGGCGAGCCCGTCCTCGTCGATGATCCTTGCGGCGGTTTCCACGATGCGGGCGGCCGTCTCGTCCCGGTCGGGCAGCACGGGCATCGAGCGCAGGGCCGCCTCGCGCGCGAATTCGCGCCAGGGCGCAGCGGGCAGGGCAGTGCCGGTCAGCCATGCGCCGAGCGTACGGGCGGTTTCGTCGAGCGCGGCGCGGTCGACCAGGCGCCGCCAGCGGATCATGTGGAAGAAGCTCTCGTTCTCGAACACGCGCTGCGCAACGATGCTGTCTGCACCTAGGCCGAAGCGCCGGCTCGCCTCGCTCCAGAACCGCTGCCACAAGGCGGCCCATTCCCGCGCCGCATCGCCGAAGAGCGGGGACTGGTGCGCAAGCAGCTGGCATTCGCGCCAGGCGAAGGCCAGCCCGCGCTGCTCCTCGCACCAACCGTCGGTGATCTGCGCAAAGAATCCTGCGAAGGCGGCGGGCGACGCGTCCAGCCCGTCGAACTGGCGGCACTGGCGGTCGCACCACAGCTTCGCCTCGACCAGACACTGCCGCTGCGAGGCCAGCAACAAGTGTTCCAGAGACCCGAAGTGATGGTAGATCGAGGAGACCGGCGCTTTGGTCAGCCCACTGATCCGGCGGGCGGACATACCCGCTGCGCCGAGCATTTCCCATTGCCCTGTGACTACGGTGATAAACCGGTCGAATGACGATGATTCCGCGGCTTTCATGGCGCTCATGATAGTGAAGGCCCGACTGGCTGTCCCGCTCCCGTAGCAGACAACGCGCCTGCGATCGAGCGATACCCGCGTGTTGCGGCCGTTGTGGTATTGCCGGAAAAGTGTCATTCAACGGACATACATTCGTTCTATCTGTCACGACCGAGGAAGACATCGTCGGCATCGGCACGCTGTTCCACAAGAGATTCCGCCTTCCGGCGCGCGCTACCTGTTCGGCGTCCTCCTCCATTACTGACCGGGACAAATACCATGCGAAAGATCACCGCGACTGTCTTGCTGACCGCTCTGCTACTGACAGGCTCGCCCGTCGTGGCGCGGGAGCTGGCGACGCTGACCCGCCTTGATGCTTCGACCGTGGAACTGAAGCGCGACGATACTGCTCCGGTAGCGGTGTGGATCAGCGCCGACACCGTGCTGGACAAGGGCGACCAGCGCTTTGCCGCCGCCAGCAAGGACGGCGTGCTGAAGCTGCCGATCGCGGCGACGGACCGGCGCTACGTGATTCTCGAAGGGAAAGGCGGTAAAGGCCGCAACGTCGTCGCCGAGCGCGTGCTGCCGTTGGAGCAGGGCAGCAACTTCCGCGATGTCGGTGGCTACGTCACCAAGGACGGGCATATGGTGAAGTGGGACAAGGCGTTCCGCTCGGGCGCGATGCCGCTGCTGACGGATGCGGACTATGCGCTGCTCGGACAGCTAGGCATCGGCAACGTCGTCGACTTGCGCTCGATCGAGGAGCGCGAAATCGCGCCGGACCAGCTCGACGATAAGGTCGGCGCGCTGTTCATCGCCAACGACTATTCGCTGAAGCCGCTGATGGCGAAAATGGGCCAGGGCGGCGGCGAGAACATGTATGCGGGCATGGAAAAGATGCTGGCGCCGCAGTTCCGCTCGCTGTTCCGCCGCCTGATCGCGGACGAGGGCGCGGTGGTCTACCACTGCTCGGCCGGGCAGGACCGCACCGGCATGGCGACGGCGCTGCTCTACGACGTGCTCGGCGTCGATCGCGAGACGATCCTGAAGGACTACCATCTCTCCACCGAGCTGCGCCGCACGCAGTTCGAGATGCCCAAGGTGGACCCCAAGGACTATCCGAACAACCCGATCCTGAAGTATTACGTTGCGGGCGAGGACGGAAAACCGCGCAAGGCGGAGCCGCTCTATACGCCCTCCGGTGCCTCGCATCTGGCGCAGTTCTTCACGTACCTCGACAAGCAGTACGGCGGTTCGGAAGCCTACTTGCGCACGCTCGGCTTCACCGATGCGGACTTCGCGAAGCTGCGCAAGACAATGCTGGACTGATGACCTGCGACGGCTGATTACAATTTCTCACTATTTGCGGATGGGCGGCGTGACTGCGCCGCCCTAACCGCAGTGCATGGCATCCGCACCTTGCATCCCGCTCCGTCACCGCGCATTCGGCGCCTTGCTTACGTCCGCCGCGATCATGGCGCCGCAGGGAGCCGAGGCGCAGCAGCAGGCTGCTCAGGCGGGCGGGGGAGCGCCGGCTCAGGTGAGTTCCGGCGACGGGGATGACATCGTCGTTACCGGGCAGGCCCTGCCGGGCGCGGTGATTGGCGACATTCCTCCGGAGAACAAGCTGGGTCAGGCCGAGATCGCCTCCTACGGCGTCGATTCCATCGCCGAACTGCTCGACGAACTGGCCGACCAGACCACCAGCATCGCCGGGCGCGATGCCTCGAGCGGGCCGGTGGTGCTGGTCAACGGCAAGCGCATCTCGGGCGTCAACGAAGTCGGCGACCTGCCGGTGGAATCCGTGCTGCGCGTGGATATCCTGCCCGAGGAAGTCGCGATCAAGTACGGCTACGACGCGCAGTCCAAGGTCGTGAACATCATCCTCAAGCGGCGCTTCCAGTCCAAGGTCGTGAACCTGGGCGGAGGCATGTCGGGCGAGGGCGGCGGCGGGCAGGGCACGGGGGCCTTCACCTATACCAAGATCCGCGACAACGACCGCCTCAACATCACCGGCAAGGCGACCAGCCAGGCCGCGATCCGCGAGAGTGACCGCGACATCACCGCCGATCCGGACAGCACCGTCACCCCTGTCGATTCCATTCCGGGCGAGAGCGACTACCGCACCGTCCAGGCATCCACCCGCAGCTACGCGCTGGGCGCCAGCCTTGCACACCAGCTGAGTTCGAACGCCACCGCCTCGTTCAACGTCAAGGGCACGTACCAGACCAGCCGCTCGCTCGACGGGCTGGCGACCGGGGAGCTGACGGTCCCCGCGGACAGCCCCTATGCGGACGGCACCGAGAACACGTTCACCCGCTATCTCTCGCAGGACCCGCTGCGCAAGGCGGTGAACACCGGCGGTGTCTCGGCGGGCGGCACGGTCAACGTCGATCTTTCGACCCGCTGGAAGCTCTCGGTGATCGGCAGCTACGCACATTCGGAATCGGAGACGCGGGCCGACAACGGCTATGACGTGACGACGCTGCAGGATGCCCTCGATGCGGGAAGCGCGGGCGTCGATCCCTATGGCACGCTTTCGCCCGCGCTGCTGGGGAACATGATCGTCAATCGCGCGAAGTCGAACTCCGACACCGGCAGCGCCAGCATGCTCGTCTCGGGCAAGGTGCTGCCGCTGCCCGCCGGCGACCTTGGCGTCAGCCTGAAGCTGGGGGGCGATTTCACCGCGCAGTCCTCCACGAGCGTGCGGGACGGCATGGCGAGCAGCGGCGATGCCGACCGCACCAACGGCAGCGCGCGCCTGAGCGTCGACATTCCGCTCACCAGCCGCAGCAGGGGCGTGCTCGGCGCGATCGGGACGCTCAGCGTCAACCTCAATGCGGGGGTGACGCAAGTATCCGACTACGGCAGCGTTGCGACTTTCGGCTATGGCCTCAACTGGCGCCCGCGCGACGGGATCACCGTGATCGCGGCGATGAACCAGGACCGCAGCGCGCCCAGCGTCGCCAACCTCGGCGATCCGACGGTGACCACCAGCAACCAGCGCGTCTACGACTACGTGACCGGCCAGACCGTGCTGGTGACCGCGATCACCGGCGGCAACCCGAACCTCAAGGCCGACGACCGCCGCAGTTTCAAGCTGGGGCTCAACGCGCAAGTGATGAGCACGCCCAAGCTCAATTTCAGCGCCACTTACGTCAACAGCCGCAACCGCAACGCGGTGCTATCGCTGGGCGGCGTGACGCAGGCGGTGGAGGACGCCTATCCCGACCGCTTCGTGCGCGACGAGGACGGCAACCTGCTGTCGGTCGATGCGCGGCCGGTCAACGTCTACCGCCAGCGCAGCGAGCAGGTGCGCTGGGGCTTCAACCTTTCGGCGCAGCTGCGCAAGCCTACGCGTCCGCCGCGCCCGCCTGCGGGTACGTGGGGCGCGCGGGGGGCGGGCCGCCGAAGCGAAGCGAACGGAGAGGCACCGCCTGCACCGCCCTCCGGCGAGGAGCGTCTGGCCGAGGGGCGCGGCCCCGAGGAGGGCACCGGCAACGAAATCACCGTCAACGGCGAGCGTGAACGCGCCGCCGAGGCTCCGGGCTTCGGGCGACCGCCGGGCGACCGCGGCGACGATGGCATGGGGCCGGCCGATGGCATGGGCCCGCCGCCTGACGGCATGGGGCCTCCCCCGGGAGAAGGTCCCGGCGGCGGTCCGGGCGGCTTTGGAGGTGGTCCGCGCGGTCCCGGTGGTCCCGGCGGCAGGGGCTTCGGTGGTGGCGGCGACAACGGCGTGCGCCTGCTCGCCTCGCTCTACCACACCTGGGTGCTGCGTCAGGACGTCCAGCTTACGGAAGGCAGCCCGACCATAGATCTGCTTGATGGCGGCACGATTACCGGCTCGTCCACGCCGCGTCACAAGGTGCAGGGCAGCCTCGGCCTGATCGACAACGGCCTCGGCCTGCGTCTGGAGGGCAACTGGCAGAGTTCGGCGGACGTCACCGGCAGCAGCTCGGCCTCGGGCAACCTGCATTTCGCCTCGCTGGCGACGGTGGACCTGCGTGTGTTCGCCAATCTCCAGAACCGCTTCCGGGGTAAGGACTGGGCACGGGGCACGCGGGTGAGCCTGTCGGTGGAGAACCTCTTCAACCAGCGCCAGAAGGTCACCGACGACACCGGCGCGACGCCTTACGCCTACCAACGCGATTATCTCGATCCGATGGGCCGCACGATCCTGCTGTCGCTGCGGCGCATCTTCTGAGACATGGGCTTGACAGATATTCTCAATCAAATAACTTGAGAATATCTCAGGTCGTCATTCCGTCGCAGTCGCGCGGCTGGGTTTCGATCGAAAATATGCGAAAGGAAGCTCGGATGCCCACGTCCCGCAACGATTTCCATGTTTTCCGTCGTGGTCTCGAATGGGCCGTCAGCCTGCACGGGGTCGCTCTCGACGTCTTCGCCAGCCAGAAGGCCGCGCTCAACCGCGCGATCGACGCCGCGCACCAGATCGGCATGCAGGGCAGCGAGGCGCAGGTCCTTCTGATCGAAAGCAATAGTTCGCCCCGGCCGCAGTGGGTCTTCGGCCATCATCCCTATCCGCCGACGGCCTGATCGAGGGCCGGACAGACCTTGAAGACAGGGAGCAGGAGCCCGGTTGACCCGTTCAACCGGGCTCCTGCTTTTCAAATGTACTGTGCAGATGCAAAAAACGGCGCTTTTGCCGTCATCCAGTGCCTTGCCAGTCGGTCCCTGTTGGCGTACCGGGGCGCCATCAGCCACTAGGCCGGTCAACGATACCTGTCATGGTGGCTCCCGCCCACTCCATGACGTAGGGATCACGATGAGCCTATACCTAGATTACCTCGCCGAAATCGAAAGCAGGAAAAATCAGGGGCTCGCGCCCAAGCCGATCGACGACGGCGCGCTCATCGCGGAAATCATCACCCTCATCGAGGATACCGGCAGCGAATACCGCGCCGACGCTCTCAAGTTCTTCATCTACAACACGCTTCCCGGCACCACCAGCGCGGCCGGCGCGAAGGCGGCGTTCCTCAAGAAGATCATCCTCGGCGAAGCCACCGTCGCCGAAATCACCCCGGCCTTCGCGCTCGAACTGCTCTCGCACATGAAGGGCGGTCCTTCGATCTCGGTGCTGCTCGACATCGCGCTCGGCGATGACGCGGCCATCGCCGCCGAGGCGGGCGAAGTGCTCAAGACCCAGGTGTTCCTCTACGACGCCGACATGTTCCGCCTGCGCGACGCGCTTCTGGCCGGCAACGCCGTGGCGAAGGGCGTGCTGGAAAGCTACGCCAAGGCCGAATTCTTCACCAAGCTGCCCGACGTCGAGGACGAGATCGAAGTCGTCACCTTCATCGCCGGTGAAGGCGACATCTCGACCGACCTGCTCTCGCCGGGCAACCAGGCGCACTCGCGTTCGGACCGCGAACTGCACGGCCAGTGCATGATCTCGCCCGAAGGCCAGCAGGCGATCGTGGCGCTCAAGGCCGCGCACCCGGGCAAGCGCGTGATGATGATCGCCGAGAAGGGCACGATGGGCGTCGGCTCTTCGCGCATGTCGGGCGTCAACAACGTGGCGCTGTGGACCGGCAAGCAGTCCAGCCCTTACGTTCCCTTCGTGAACTACGCCCCCGTCGTCGCGGGCACCAACGGCATCTCGCCGATCTTCGCGACCACCGTGGACGTGACCGGCGGCATCGGCATCAACCTCAAGAACTGGGTCAAGCAGATCGGCGAGGACGGCAAGCCGATCCTCAACAACGACGGCAACCCGGTGCTTGAAGAGAAGTTCTCGGTCGAGACCGGCACGATCCTCAAGATCGACGTCAAGAACAAGAAGCTGACCGACGAGGCCGGCAACGAACTGGTCGATGTCGCCGCTGCGTTCACCCCGCAGAAGATGGAGTTCATGAAGGCGGGCAGTTCCTACGCCATCGTCTTCGGCAAGAAGCTCCAGACCTTCGCGGCTGAAACGCTGGGCGTCGAGGCACCCACCGTGTTCGCTCCGAACAAGGAACTCACCGTCGAGGGCCAGGGCCTGACCGCTGTTGAGAAGATCTTCAACCGCAACGCCGTGGGCGTCACCCCGGGCAAGGTGCTGCATGCCGGTTCGGACGTGCGCGTCAAGGTGAACATCGTCGGTTCGCAGGACACCACCGGCCTGATGACCGCGCAGGAACTGGAAGCGATGGCGGCCACCGTCATCTCGCCGCTGGTCGACGGCGCCTACCAGTCGGGCTGCCACACCGCTTCGGTGTGGGACAAGAAGGCCCAGGTGAACATCCCGAAGCTCATGTCCTTCATGAACAACTTCGGCCTGATCACCGCGCGCGACCCCAAGGGCGTCTATCACGCGATGACCGACGTGATCCACAAGGTGCTCAACGACATCACCGTGGACGACTGGGCGATCATCATCGGCGGCGACAGCCACACCCGCATGTCGAAGGGCGTCGCCTTCGGCGCGGACTCGGGCACCGTCGCGCTGGCGCTGGCCACCGGTGAGGCGACCATGCCGATCCCGCAGTCGGTCAAGGTGACCTTCAAGGGCAAGATGCAGCCCCACATGGACTTCCGCGACGTCGTCCACGCCACTCAGCAGCAGATGCTGGCACAGTGCGCGGGCGAGAACGTGTTCCAGGGCCGCATCATCGAAGTCCACATCGGCACGCTGCTGGCCGACCAGGCCTTCACCTTCACCGACTGGACCGCAGAGATGAAGGCCAAGGCCTCGATCTGCATCTCGGACGACGAGACCCTGATAGGCTCGCTGGAAATCGCCAAGTCGCGCATCCAGATCATGATCGACAAGGGCATGGAGAACGCGACGGGCACCCTAGCGGGCCTGATCGCCAAGGCCGACGCCCGCATCGCCGAGATCCGCTCGGGCGAGAAGCCGGCGCTGTCGCCGGACGCTTCGGCCAAGTACTTCGCCGAGGTGGTCGTGGACCTCGACATCATTGATGAACCGATGATCGCCGACCCGGACGTCAACAACCCGGACGTCTCCAAGCGCTACACCCACGACACGATCCGCCCGGTCTCGTACTACGGCGGCACCAAGAAGGTGGACCTCGGCTTCGTCGGCTCGTGCATGGTGCACAAGGGCGACATGAAGATCATCGCCCAGATGCTCAAGAACATCGAGAAGACCGAGGGCAAGGTCGAATTCAAGGCGCCGCTCGTCGTCGCCCCGCCGACCTACAACATCGTCGACGAACTCAAGGCCGAGGGCGACTGGGAAATCCTCCAGAAGTACTCGGGCTTCGAATTCGACGACATCAACCCGAAGACCGCCAACCGCACCGCATACGAGAACATCCTCTATCTCGAGCGTCCGGGCTGCAACCTGTGCATGGGCAACCAGGAGAAGGCATCGAAGGGCGACACCGTCCTCGCCACCTCGACCCGTCTGTTCCAGGGCCGCGTCGTCGAGGACACCGCGAACAAGAAGGGCGAATCGCTGCTCGCCTCGACCCCGGTGGTCGTGCTCTCGACCATCCTCGGCCGCACGCCGAGCGCGGACGAGTACAAGGCGGCCGTCGAAGGGATCGACCTGACCAAGTTCGCCCCGGCCCAGACGGCGGCTTGATCGGCGTAGTGTCGAAGGTCCGGCTGACCAAGCCGGACCGGACGCATTGGTTATGAAAATGGCGGCGCATGCACCTCGCATGCGCCGCCATTTTTTTGTGCCGTAATCGTAGGGACAGTTGGCTCCGAAACGTCGAGTGCTGATCGAGACAGTCATTCCCGCGAAGGCGGGAACCCATCTCCTACCCTCACGGGTGGGACCGTCATCAGCTGGGTCCCCGCCTTCGCGGGGATGACGATCGTGGTAGCTTGTGATGGCATCGGATGGACTCACCCCTCGTCATTGCGAGCGTAGCGAAGCAATCCAGGGCGGCGCTGAACAGCTCTGGATTGCTTCGCTGCGCTCGCAATGACGATCTGGGGTTACACCCTAGGCTGCGTCGATCTCCGCGATGATCCGGCCCGCTTCGGCGAAAGCGGTGTTGGCGGCGGGCACGCCAGCATAGATCGCGGTCTGCATCAGCACTTCCTTCAGCTCCTCGCGGGTGAAGCCGTCCTGCTGCAGTCCGGAGCGGACGTGGAGCGCGAACTCCTCCCAGCGGCCGAGGCTGGCGGTGATGGCCAGCACGATCAGACGGCGGGTGCGGTCGTCGAGGCCGGGGCGGCTCCAGATTTCCTGCCAGGCGATGCGGGTGATCATCGACTGGAACTCGGCGTTGAACGAGGTGCGCGCGGCCAGCGAGCGGTCCACCCATGCGTCGCCCAGCACGCGGCGACGGTTGAGCAGACCCGCCTCGAACAGGGACTGGGCGGCGGTGTCGGCTTCGGCGGTGTCGGTCAGGAAGCGAATGAGCGCGGCGCCCAGCGCGGCCGGGCTCTCGATCGGCGGGAGGTGCGAGGAATCCAGATGTACCACCTCGGCGCCGGGGATCGCGCTTGCCAGATGCTCGCCGTGGCCGGTGAAGGGGGTGGAGGTGTCCCGGTCGCCCGCGACGATCAGTGTCGGCACGGCGATGGCGGGCAGGCGCTCCGCCAGTTCCATGTCGCGGATCGCCGCGCCGCAGCCCGCATAGCCCGCGTCCGCCATGGCGACGAGGTTCGCGCGCAGGCCCTGCGCAACCGCGGGATGGCTGCGCACGAAGCCGGGCGAGAGGAAGCGCCCCATCGCGAGTTCGGCGATGGCCTGCGTGCCCTGCGCGCGCACGGTCTCCACCCGGGTGTTCCACGAGGCCGCGTCCATGTGCGCCGAGGTGCACACGAGCGCCAGCGCCTCCACGCGGTCCGGGGCGTCGAGCGCCATCTGCATGGCGATCATCCCGCCCAGCGAGACACCGGCGATGGCCGCGCGCGCGATGCCCGCCGCGTCCATCACCGCGGCGACGTCGGCCGCCAGCCCGGCCAGCGTATAGTCGCCATCGGGCGCGTCCGAGGCGCCGTGGCCCCGGGTGTCGATGCGTAGCACGCGAAAATGCGGGAGCAGCGCGGGCAGCGCGGTGTCCCACAGGCCCATGTCGGTGCCGATGGAATTGAGCAGCACCAGCGCGGGGGCGTCGGCGCGGCCGTCCAGCTTCCAGTAGAGCCGGAGCCCGTCATGCATTGCGAAGGGCATGTCTATCCTTTCCGTTCGATCTTCAGCAGCGCGGCGGTGATGCCCGCGCTCTCGCCGATGTCGCGGCCGGGTCCGGCCGCGTCGAGGTTGCGGGCGATGGCGCCTGCGTCGATTTCCAGCCCCTCGGCGACCACGGCCAGCGCATCGAGGCTGCCTGAGGCGAGGCAGAACAGTTCGGCGAGGGCGGGCGCTTCGGCCTGCCATCCGCCGAGGCCGCGCTCTTCCTCCTGCGGCAAGCCGCCCAGCACGCCGGCGACGAGGCCGGGCGCACGGGTGGCGGCGGCAAGGGCGACCTGGCAGCCGGTGGGATTGCGCTTGTGGGCCATGGCGGATGAGCCGCCGCGCCCGGGAATGGCGGGCTCGCGCGCTTCGCCCACGCCGTTCTGGGCGAGCAGGGCGACGTCGCGCGCCATCTTGCCCGCCGCGCCGATCAGGATGCCGAGCGAAGCGGCGATGGCGGCCACCCCGCCGCGCCGCCCGTGCCACGGCGGCGACGGCGTCAGGCCGAGCTGGGCGGCCATGCGGCGCGCGACCGCTTCGCCCTTGCCGTCCATACCGGCACGGGTTCCGGCGGCTCCGCCCAACTGCACGCAGGCATGCGCGGCGATCTCGGCGGAAAGGCGCGTGGCGGCCTCGACGATCCCGGCGCGCCAGTGGGCGATGCGCAGGCCGAAGCCGATCGGCAAAGCGTCCTGCAGCAAAGTGCGGCCGATCGCCGGGCGCTCCGCCTCGGCCTGCGCCAGCGCCGCCAGTGCGGCATCGATGCGCGTGGCGTCGGCCTGCAGCAGCGCATGCGCGGCGACGACCTGCCGCATCATCACGGTATCGGCCACGTCCTGGCTGGTCGCGCCCTTGTGCGCCAGCGGGGCCACGTCAGGGGGGAGCGCCGCGCGCAGGCGCGCCACCAGCGGGATCGCGAGGGTTCCGGCAAGCGCGGCCTCTTCGGCCAGCGCCGCCGGGTCGATCTCCAGCGCGGCGCAGGCCGCCGCGATGGCCTGCGCGGCCCCGGCAGGGATCACGCCTTCGACCGCCTGCGCCGTCGCCAAAGCGCTTTCGAAGGCGAGGGCATGGGCGATAACCGCCGCGTCGTCATGGACGGCGAGCATCGATGCCGTGGCGGCGGCGCGCTGGGCGATGAGGCCGCTCACAGGTCGAAGAACACCGTTTCCCGCTCGCCCTGAATGACGATGTCGAACCACCACGTCCCGTCCTCGCGGCGGCGGGCGATCAGGGTGTCGCGGCGCTCCTCGGGGACCTGAGCGAGCACCGGGTCGGTCTCGTTGCCCTCCGCGCCTTCGAAATAGAGGCGGGTGGGCAGGCGCTTGAGCACCCCGCGCCCGAACACCGAAACCGCGATGTGCGGCGCCTGCACCGTCATGCCCGGTCCCGGAACGCGGCCGGGCATGACGGTGCGGAAGCGGTAGACGCCGCTCTCGTCGGTCGATGCGCGGCCGAACCCGGTGAAGTTCGGGTCGATCGCCAGGTCTTCGCGCGGGTCGTCGGCGCTGCAATAGCGACCGGCGGCGTTAGCCTGCCAGATCTCGATCATCGCGTCGCTGACCGGATCGCCGTTGCCGTCGTAGACGCAGCCCGCCAGCGCGATCACCTCGCCCTCGGGCGCGTCCTTGGGCGCGCTGACGCCCAGGATATAGTGCGCCTCGGGGAACAGCTCGGGCCGCGCGCCCATCTCGGACGCGCCGACGAGGTCCGCGCCGCCCTTCCACGGCAAACCGTAGTGGAAGAAGGGACCGACCGTCTGCGAGGGGGTCTGGCCGAACAGCGCGGGATCGAGGTTGTCGCTACGGGGAGCGGCGTTGCGGGTTTCGAGATCAGTGGTCATGGTGGTCATCCTCGAACGGGGTCTGGTCGCGGCCCTTGAGCACCACGTCGAACAGGTAGCCGAGCGCCCAGTTAGGCACCGTCGTCGCGATGTCGAAACGGCAGACCATGCGATTACGGTAGGGCATCGGCACGGCGTTGGCGATCGGGTCGATCTCGATCAGCGGATCGTCGGGGAAATAGAGCTGCGTCACGAGCCGCGTCGAGAAGGCCGGGCCAAGCAGCGAGAGATGGATGTGCGCCGGGCGCCATGCATTCTTGTGGTTGCCCCAGGGATAGGCGCCGGGACGGATCGTGGTGTAGCTGTAGCGGCCCTGATCGTCGGTGATCACGCGGCCCGCGCCGGTGAAGTTGGGGTCCAGCGGCGCGTCCCAGTTGTCCTTGCCGTGGATGTAGCGCCCGGCGGCATTGGCCTGCCAGATCTCCATCACGGTATTGGGCACCGGCCGCCCCCGATCGTCGAGCACGCGGCCCGAGACAACGATGCGCTGGCCTTGCGGCGGCGCCTCGTGCTGGGCGGTGAGGTCGGCCATCGCGCCGCCCATCAGCTGGTCCCAGCAGCCGGTCGGGCCGGTCGTCTCGGTCAGCGTCTGCTGCAGGGGAAGCGGCGCGAGCGACGGGCTGCGCAGGCCCGTCGAGCGGTAATCCGGGACGAGCGATGGCGGCGATCCAGCATCCTCAAGGGCATAGGGCAGAACTTCAGTCACGGGTCATGGCTCCGGAACGGGGTTGATTGGAAGGGGCTGTCATCAGGCGGTGCCCATCGGCAGCCCGACGTAGTTCTCCGCCAGCGTGCGCTGGGCGGCGCGCGAGCCGCGGATATAGTCGAGTTCGGCGGCCTGGATGCGGCGGGCGAAGCCGTCCATTTCCGGGAAGCGGTGGGTTATCGAGGTGAACCACCAGGAGAACCGCTCCGCCTTCCACACCCGGGCGAGGGCGCGGGTGGAGTAGCCGTCGAGCCCGGCCTGGCTGCCGCCGCGATAGTGCTCGACGAGCGCTTCACCCAGGAACATGACGTCGGAAACCGCGAGGTTCATACCCTTGGCCCCGGTCGGCGGGACGATGTGCGCGGCGTCCCCGGCAAGGAACAGGCGGCCCCAGCGCATCGGCTCCGACACGAAGGAGCGCAGCGGCGCGATCGACTTCTCGAAGCTGGCTCCGCGCGTCACGCGCGACGCCGCCTCGGGGCCGATGCGCAGGCACAGTTCGTCCCAGAAGCGTTCGTCGGGCCAGTCTTCGATGCTCTCGTCCAGCCCGCACTGGATGTAGTAGCGGCTGCGCGTGGCCGAGCGCATCGAGGCGAGGGCGAAGCCGCGTTCGTGGTTGGCGTAGATCAGTTCGTGGTCGGCGGGTGGCACGTCGGCAAGGATACCGAGCCAGCCGAAGGGATAGACCCGCTCGAAGGTACGCAGGACATCGGCGGGGATGCTGGCGCGGCTGACGCCGTGGTAGCCGTCGCACCCGGCCACGAAGTCGCAGCGCAACTCGTGCGCCTCGCCGTCCTTGTGCCAGCGGACCACGGGGGCATCCGTGTCGAGGCCCTCCAGCGTGACGTCTTCGGCGTTCCATTCGATCCGCAGGCCGCGCGCGGGGGCGGCTTCGAACAGGTCGTGCATGACTTCCTGCTGGCCGTAGACGGTCACCGCGCTGCCGCCGGTCAGTTCGGCCATGTCGATGCGGAACAGCGAACCGTCGAGCGAGATCTGCGTGCCGCCGTGGACGAGGCCCTCGCGATCGAGCCGCTCGCCGAGGCCGAGGCGGTGCATCAGGTCGGTGGTGACCTGTTCGAGCACGCCCGCGCGCACGCGGCCTTCGACGTAGGCCCGGTCCCGCCGCTCGATGACGATGGCGTCGATGCCCTCTGCCGCAAGCAGATGTGCGAGAAACATACCGGCCGGGCCGGCGCCGATGATGGCAACGCTGGTGCGCATGAAAATCCTCTCCTGAGCTGTCAGGGGCTTGTTGACGTGGGCCGCTGCAGCTCCGTGCTGTGCCGCCATCCTACTCCCGCGGGCCCCGATGGACATGGCAGCGCCGACATATTACTTGGATGAAACGACAGCCCGCAAGGTAAGCGCTCTTGAGCAAGCATACGGTCCCTTCCTTCTACCTCTACGGAGAAGCGCCAAGGCTGGTGCACAAGGACTTCGTCCACGTCGAAGCGCTGGTCGACCGGTCACGCCCCAGCGAATGGACGATCCAACCGCACGCGCATTTCGAGCTGAACCACATCTTCGTTCTACTCTCCGGCGGCGGAGCGATGAAGGCGGACGGCGCCCTGCTGCGGATCGAGGCGCCGGGCTTCCTGCTTGTGCCTGCATCGACCGTGCACGGCTTCGAATGGCTGGAGGACAGCGAGGGCTTCGTCGTGACCGTGGGCAGCAGCTACGTCGCCGACCTCAACGCTGCTGACGAAACCCTCGCCGACCTCTTCGCGCGGCCAAGGGCGGTCGGCTTCGCGGCCGGGGAAGTCGAGCACGTGCGCCGGATCGTCGCCGACCTCGTGCGCGAGTTGAACTGGGCTTCGGTGGGGCACCGCGCGGCGGTCAGCGCGGCGATGCTCTCCCTGCTAGTGGTCGCCATCCGCAGCATGGACGCGCCGGCGGCAGCGGGAGCGCGCGCAGGTGTCCACGCCTCGACCGTCGCGCGCCTGCGCGAACGGATCGAGCGGCGGTTCCGCCTGCGCGAGCCGATCTCGAGCCACGCCGCCGCGCTGGGGGTGAGCGAGACCGCCTTGCGTGCTGCCTGCGCCAAAGTGGCGGGACGCTCGCCCGGCGAGATGCTCGACGAGCGGGCCTTGCTGGAGGCGCAGCGGGCGCTGCTCTACACGAACCTGTCCATATCGGAGATTGGGTTCTCGGTCGGCTTCGCGGATCCGGCTTATTTCAGCCGGTTCTTCCAGCGCAAGCTCGGCCTGTCTCCGCGCGCCTACCGCACGAAATTTGCTTCCCGGGCCGTGGTCCTGCTCGATTGAATGCCGCCTTCGCGGGAATGACGGCGCTACGATCCTCGATTTTCATTGCGAGTGCAGCGATCGAGGAGTGCATTCAGAATTGCAGCCGGAAGAAGCCTTTATATTGGTCAGGTCATTTTTCGGCCGAAGGAAAAGCGCCTGATGGTATTCCTTATGCCGGGCATGGCGTGACGGCTAACGCCCCGGCATTATTCCACGCAAGCTAGTTATCTGATGTATTGCGTCGATGAGGTAGGGCCAATATGGAAGAGAAGCAAGGCGAGTCAGGGGGCGTTGCTCCTCCCGGCTCTCAAGGGAGAACGTTGTGAAGATCATTTCGGCCAAGGTCATCGTGACCTGCCCTGGTCGCAATTTCGTGACGCTGAAGATCACGACAGATCAGGGCGTGTACGGGATCGGCGACGCCACCATGAACGGGCGCGAAAAGGCCGTCGTCGCCTATCTCGAAGATCACGTGGTTCCGTGCATCATCGGCATGGACCCGCGCCGGATCGAGGACATCTGGCAGTATCTCTATCGCGGTGCCTACTGGCGCCGCGGCCCGGTGACGATGCGCGCGATCGCGGCCGTCGACGTCGCCTTGTGGGACATCAAGGCCAAGATGGCGGGCATGCCGCTCTATCAGCTGCTCGGCGGCCGCAGCCGCGACGGCGTGATGTGCTACGGTCATGCCAACGGCGCCGACATTGCCGAGACGGTCGATGCGGTCGGCCAGTACATCGATCTCGGCTACAAGGCGATCCGCGCGCAGACCGGTGTGCCGGGCATCAAGGATGCCTACGGCGTCGGGCGCGGCAAGCTGTTCTACGAGCCGGCCGACGCCGCGCTTCCGTCGGTCACCGGCTGGGACACGCGCAAGGCGCTGAACTACGTGCCCAAGCTGTTCGAGAAGCTGCGCGAGACGTACGGCTTCGACCATCACCTGCTGCATGACGGTCACCACCGTTACACCCCGCAGGAAGCCGCGAACCTCGGCAAGATGCTGGAGCCGTACCAGCTGTTCTGGCTGGAGGACGTGACCCCGGCCGAGAACCAGGAGGCGTTCAGGCTGATCCGCCAGCATACGGTGACGCCGCTGGCGGTGGGCGAGATTTTCAACACGATCTGGGACGCCAAGGACCTCATCCAGAACCAGCTGATCGACTACATCCGCTGCACGATCGTCAGCGCGGGCGGCGTCACGCACCTGCGCCGCATCGCTGATCTTGCCGCGCTCTACCAAATTCGCACCGGCAGTCACGGCGCGACCGACCTCTCGCCGGTGACGATGGGCACGGCGCTGCACTTCGACACCTGGGTTCCGAACTTCGGCATCCAGGAATACATGCGCCACACCGAGGAAACCGACGCGGTCTTCCCGCACGACTATCGCTTCGCGGCGGGCGAGCTGTTCTGCGGCGAGACCCCCGGCCACGGCGTCGACATCGACGAGGAACTGGCGGCGAAATACCCCTACAAGCCCGCCTACCTGCCGGTCGCCCGGCTCGAGGACGGGACGATGTGGAACTGGTAAGAGCCGGCAGCGTGGCAAGGATCGTCTGCCTCGGAGAGGCGATGGTGGAACTGTCCGGCTCGGCGGGAGCATGGGGCGTGGGGTTTGGCGGCGATACGCTGAACACCGCCATTCATCTCGCCCGCGCCGGGCATGACGTCGCCTACATGACCGCGCTGGGCACGGATGCCTTCAGCAATGGACTGCGCACGGCATGGACGGCGGAGGGGGTCGATTGCGGTCTCGTCCTGACGCATCCCTCGCGGCAGGCCGGGCTCTACGCCATCACCACCGACCCTGCGGGCGAGCGCAGTTTCACTTACTGGCGGGAAACCAGCGCGGCGCGGGCGCTGTTCGAACTGGAAGCCGTTGATGCCGCGATGGACGTTGCCGAAACAGCCAATCTTCTGTGCTTTTCGCTGATCTCGCTGGCGATCCTGCCGCCGCAGGGGCGGCGGGACCTGCTCGCCCTGGCCGGGCGGGTGCGCAATTGCGGCGGTCTGGTTGCCTTCGACGGCAACTACCGCCCGCGCTTATGGGAATCTCCCGAGGCAGCGGCGCGCATGCGTGACGAGGCGATCGGCCTTGCCGACATCGGCCTGCCGACTTTCGAGGACGAGGCGCTGCTGGACGGCGCAACCTCGCCGCAGGCGGTCGCTGCGCACTGGCGGCGGCTCGGTTGCGGCGAGGTCGTCGTCAAGCTGGGCGCGCAAGGCTGCCTCCTGCCCGACGCAACGGTTTGCCCGGTGCCGAACGCCCTGAGCCCGGTCGATACCAGCGGCGCCGGAGACGCCTTCAACGGCGGCTACCTCGATGCTCGCATGCGGGGCGTTCCGGTTGCGGAGGCGGCACTCGCCGGGCACCGGATGGCAGGCTGGAACGTCATGCGACGCGGCGCGATCCCCCCGCGGGACCCGGCAGCGCCCTATATCGCACCGGAAAATTGGTAAGACATGTTGCGGGCGCCCGCGGCTTGTGACATTCATCGGGGATGGCGGAACGCTTGAAACTGTATCAGCGCGTGGCGCAAGAGATCGAACAGCGCATCGGAAGCGGGCAATATGCGGCCGGCAGCCGGCTGCCTGCGGAGCGTGATTTTGCCGAGCAATTCCAGGTCAGCCGTCCCACGATCCGCGAAGCGATGATCGCGCTCGAGATTCGGCAACTGGTGGAAGTGCGCCATGGCTCGGGCGTCTACGTGGCCGAGGAAATCCCTGCCGACCGCACTCCGGCCGAACTCAACGTCGGCGCGTTCGAACTGATCGAGGCGCGCATCATGTTCGAGGGTGAGGCCGCCGCGCTCGCCGCGACCGTCATGTCCGACGAGGAAGTGGCGCGTGTCGGCGAAATCCTCGAACGGATGGAGGCACTCGATCCCGCGACGGCGGAAGAGCTTGTGCTTGACCGGCAGTTCCACATGGCGATCGCCGAAGGCACGCAAAGCTCGCTGGTGGCCCAGACCGTCGAACACCTGTGGGACCTGCGCGAACAGTCGCCGCTGTGTCGCCACATGTTCGAGCAGGCGCGGCAGGTCGGCATCAACCCGCGCCCCGACGAGCACCGCCGGGTCTACGACGCGCTCGTCCAGCGCGATCCCGAGCAGGCGCGCTCCGCCATGCGCGCCCATCTGATGCGCGTTTCGGAGGACCTGCTGGCCGTCACCGAACTCCAGTTGATCGAGAAGGCCAGGCAGGAGATCGGCGAAAAACGCCGCCGCATCCGCGCGTAGCCGGCCGGCGGCGGCCTGGTGCCGAAGCGGGCATCGAAGGGCATTTGACGCGCCTGCCGGTGCTCGCTACCGCAAGCCGCGATGATTGCCCTTCTGTCCCCCGCCAAGACGCTCGATTTCGAGCGTGTGCTCCCGCCGCTCGCCGTTTCGACCCCGCACTTCGTGGAGGAGGCGACCAGCCTTGCGCGCTCGGCCGCGAACCTCACGCAGAAGCGCCTTTCCGAGCTGATGCATATCTCGCCGCGTCTGGCGAAGCTGAACGCCGACCGTTTTCGCGACTTCCCCGAACTGCCCGAGCGGCAGGCGCTGTTCGCCTTCGCCGGTGACGTCTACACCGGGTTCGAGGCGCATACGCTGGACGAACCGGGCGTGACTTTCGCGCAGGATCACTTGCGCATGCTCTCGGGCCTCTACGGGCTGCTGCGCCCGCTCGACACGATCAAGCCTTACCGTCTGGAAATGGGCACTCGCTGGGCGCCGCGCCACAAGAGCCTGACCGACTGGTGGGGCGACCGCATCGCCGCGCTGCTGCGCGAACAGGTGGCGGAGGAAGGATCGGGCGTCGTGCTCAACCTCGCCAGCCAGGAATACTTCGCCTCCGTCTCCGGGCGCCTTTCCGGCATCCGGGTGATCGAGGTCGAGTTCCGCGAGCCCGGCCCCAACGGTCCCCGCTTCATCAGCTTCAACGCCAAGCGCGCGCGCGGGATGATGGCGCGCTGGATGTGCGAGCACCACATCACCGACGTCGATGCGATGCGCGGCTTCGACACCGACGGCTACCGCTTCGATGCCGAGGAGAGCGAGGCCGACCGCTGGCGCTTCACGCGCGCCTGACGGGGGCGCCGCTGCCTTCGGCAGTTCATGGAAAATGCCCATCCGGGCATTTCCTTACGGCACCGGCCCACTCCCCCACCCGACCACCCAACGGTAGTATCCTGAGGGTGGTCGGGTGGGGGAGCGGGCCGGTGCCGCGAAATTCGCCTGTAGCGAATTTCCAAACAGACTCTCACGCTACCTGCGCGAGATCGTTCCCCGCATTCGCGAAGTAGCCGAGGACTTCGCCCGCCTCGATCGGCTTGCTGTAGTAGTAGCCCTGAAGGTGGGTGCACCCGGCCGACTTCGTCGCGCCGATAAGGTGCGCCTCGCTGATCCCTTCGGCGACCACTTCGGCGCCGACGTGGCGGGCCATGGTGACCGCCGCTTCCAGCACCGCCACCGAGGCCGGGTCCTGCCCTAGGTCCATGACGAGGCTGCGGTCCAGCTTCATGCGGTCGAACTTGAAGCTCTTGACCATCGACAGCGACGAGTAGCCGGTGCCGAAATCGTCGAGCGCGATGCGGAAGCCCAAAGTCCGTAGCAGGTTGAGCGTCAGCAGCGCCCGCGTGTTCCGCTCGATCGACAGCGATTCGGTCACTTAGCAGGCCATCGGCACGATCGGCGCCAGTTCCAGGCCTGCCGCATCGGCGACCAGCCCGCTCAGCAGCGGCACAACGGCGCCGCCGACGATGGCCATGCAAACCAGCGCCGAACCGCGCGGGGTTTCCTCGCCCAGCCCTTCGATCGACAGGGTGAAGATGGTGGGGAACATGATCGAGTTGCACAGGCCCACCGCGACCAGCGCGCCTGCCGAGATCGACCCAGTGAGCGTCAGCGAACAGGCGATGAGCACCATCGCCACGCCCGCATGGATCGCCAGCAGCCGCCCGCCCGAGACGACCCGCAGCACGAAGGAGCCTACGAACCGGCCGGCCAGTGCCCCCAGCCAGTAGAGCGCGACGAACCCGGCCGCCGATGCCTCGGCCATCCCCAGGGTCTTGGGCAGGCCGAGATAGTTGATGAGGATGCTGCCGATCGAGACTTCGGCACCGACGTACAGGAACATCGCCGCGACGCCGAGCGCCAGCTTGGGATTACCCTGCAGCCAGGCGATGAGGGGCTGGCTGGTGCGTTTTGTCTTCTCCGTCCGGTCGAGGGGCAGGCGGATCTTGCCGCGCAGCGCCCAGCAGATCGCCGCCACCAGCACCAGCAGCGCCGCGATGGCAAGGAACGGGCGCTGCACGATCTGCGCCTCGGCGACTTGCGCGGCGTGGACGGCGGCGGCGTCATGGTGGTCGATCTTTCCGGCGGGAATGGCAGAGACCGCAAGGATCGTCGCCGCCCCGATCAGCGGTGCAACCGCTGTGCCGAGCGAGTTGAACGCTAGGCCCAGCGTCAGGCGGCTGTGCGCCCGCTCCGGCTTGCCCAGCGAGGCGATGATCGGATTGGCGCAGAGCTGGAAGATGTTGGTGCCGCCCGACAGCACGAACAGCGCGACGAGGAACGCCCAGTACGATCCGATCAGCGCGGCTGGGGCGAACAGCAGGCACCCCGCCGCCATCGTCGCGATGCCCAGCGCGGCGGCCTTCACGAAGCCGATCCGCGCGGTGATCATTCCGGCCGGGCCGGACACGACGAGATAGGCGAGGAAGAAGCTGAACTGCGTCAGCATCGCCTGCGTGTAGCTCAGGTCGAACAGCGACTTGAACTTGGGAACCAGCGTGTCGACGAGAACCGTCGCCACGCCGCCGGTGAAGTAGACCGTCGTGATCGCACCTGCGAGCACGCCCGTCGAAACCGGGGTCGAAAGTGGGGTCGTCGCGGCCGGGGCGGCGAACGGACCTGAGTTGGAAACCTGCATCGCTACCCCTTCCTGCGTCAGCCTACCGAGTTTTCGAGCACGCCGATCGGCTCGATCGTAACGGCTACCGCATCGCCTGCCTGAAGGAAGCGCGGCGGATCGAAGCCGATGCCCACCCCTGCGCACGTGCCGGTGGCGATGATGTCGCCCGGCTCCAGCGTCATCGTGGCCGAGATCGTCTCGATGATGGTGGGGATATCGAAGATCAGCTGCGAGACGCTGGCGTTCTGGCGCACTTCACCGTTAACCGCGGTGACCAGCTGCAACGCGCCCACATCGGGCACTTCGTCGGCGGTCACCAGCGTCGGGCCCATCGGGCAGAAGCCGTCGAGGTTCTTGCCAATGAACCACTGGCGATGGCGGTTCTGCAGCGTGCGCGACGTGACGTCGTTGACGATGGTATAGCCGAACACGTGCTCCATCGCCTTGGCCTTGGCGATGCCGCGTCCGCCCTTGCCGATCACCACCGCGAGTTCGCCCTCGTAGTCGACCGAGGCGGTCGGATCGAGGTGGCCGGGAATGACGCTGCCCGGCGCGGCGACGGTGGTGGACGCCTTGGTGAAGATGATCGGGAATTCGGGCTGCGCATCCTTGCCTGCGCTGGCGTCGAAGCCGCTCGAATGGAACTCGATCGCGTGGTCGTAGTAGTTCTTGCCGACGCAGAAGATGTTGCGCAGTGGCCGCTCGATCGGGGCGAGCACGTCCACATCGGCGAGAGGCACGGCAGCGGCGGAGCCGGCTGCGACTTGCGCTTCGATTTCGGCGAGCGCGGCGGGGCCGCCGGCGATGATGGCCTGGATGTCGCCGATGACGGGGACCACCGCGTCACCCTGAAGAACGCCGAGACGTGTCGTTCCGCCGACGGCGAAGGTGATGAATTTCATGTCTGTATCCTTGTGGCGATGTCGGAAGGCAGCGGGTCAGGCCGCCTGGGAAATCTCATGGGGAAAGAGGTGGTTGGCCGCGTTGAGCAGGGCTTCGGGCCGCTCCATCGCGACGCTGTGCGAACACCCGGCAAGCAGGTGGACGTCGGCGTGCGGTAGCTTTGCTGACAAGGCCATGGTGAGCGGCTCGATCGGGAAGCCCTGGTCCTGCCGCCCGTGCAGCATCGTAAGCGGGCAACGGATCGCGTCGATTTCCGCCTGTGTGAGCACCGTGGCATTGATGAAGCGCTGCTTGTCGCCGGAGAACATCTCGCCGAAATAGGCGCCGTAGCCCGGCATACGCAGCACGGCCTCGCGGTTGCGCAGGTACGTCTCGTCGATGAGCGTGTCATCGGCGATCAGTGTGCGCGCCGCCGCGATCAGCGCCTCGCGGTCCTCCGGGAACGTCCAGCACGTCACCGTCGCGTCGTTCAGGGGGTAGGGCGCCCCCATCGTACCGGTGGTCAGCACCTGCCCGACGCGCGGCTCGCTGGCCGCCAGCTTGAGCGCCAGCGCGCCCGAGATGGAGTGCCCGATGATGCCGATCTTCTCGCCCGGCATCTTCTCGATCATGGCCCGGCACTGGCGCAGCCAGAGCGGGAAGTCGAAATAGGGCCCCTGCGGCTTGCGGTCTGACCCGCCGAAGCCGATCAGGTCCATCGCATGGACGTGATAGCGCTGTGCCAGCGGTTCGAGCACCGAACGCCAGTTGCCGATGGTCGAGGCACCCGGCCCGGAGCCGTGGATCAGCAGGAGTGGATAGCCCGCCCCGCCGACCCGGTAGGAAACGTGGATGTCCTCGAACGTGAAGCCGGTGGTTTCGAAGCGCGTTTTCGTGCTCATCGCGCCGCTCACTCCCCCGCTCACAGGGCTGCGACCGTCTGGACCTCGATCAAAAACGGCTCTTTGACCAGGCGATCGATCATCAGCAGCGTGTTGGGGGGATAGATGCCGTTGGTGAAGAACTGCGGGAAGTTCTTCAGGCGAAAGTCCATGAAATTGGGAATGTCCTGCGAGTGGACGAGGTAGGTGGTGAACTGCACCACATTCTCCCAGCCCGCACCGGCGTCGGTCAGGGCGGCGTGGATATTGGCGAAGACCTGCGTCGCCTGCGCTTCGAAATCGCCTTCGCCGACGATCTCGTCGTTGGCATTGCCGGACAGCTGGCCGGCAATGAACAGGAATTCGCCCGCCTTCACCCGCGTCACCTGCGAGTACTGGCCCATCGGCGTGCCAAGAGACTTGGGATTGTAGATCGTCATATCGAGCACGAAACAGAACCTTTCTTGATGCGTGTTATCGAAGGCGATCTTTGCGGATCGCTGCTATCTTCTTCCCGGCCGCTTCGCGTCGGACTGACGCAGCCGCATGCCTTCGACGAGACGTTTCATCGTCCCCAGACAATGTTCGCGGGCCAGTTCGCCGGCGCGGATGGAATCCCGTGCCTTGAAGGCGTCGAACAGCGCGCGGTGTTCGTCGGCGGCGTCATCGACATGGCCGGTGACGTTGACTTCCACGCGCACGTAAGGCTCGGTGGCATCACGCAAGTTGATGACCGTCGCGGCCATGCGCTCGCGTCCGGCGCTGGCGATCAGGCGATTGTGGAACTGGCGGTTGAGATCGAGCCAGGTCGCCTGATGACCTTCCTCCGCCGGGTCCAGTCCTTCCATCTGGTCCAACAACGCGCCCACTTCGCGCACGTCCGCTTCGCTGCGGGCCCGCGATGCGACTTCCATCGCGTGCTGTTCCACCACCATGCGCAATTCGAAGACCTCGATGATCTCCATCAGGTCGAGCGAATTGACCGCGAAACCGCGGCGCGGACGCAGGACGATCATACCCTCGGCCTGAAGGCGGCTGAGCGCCTCACGCAAGGGCACGCGGCTTACGCTGTACTGACTGGCCAGCACTTCCTGGCGCAGTTCCTCACCCGGCGCAAAAGTGCCGTCGAGGATCGCATGCCGCAGCGATCGATAGAGGCGTTCGGGCAGGGACAGGTTCTCGCCCACCTCAAATGTAGTAGCCACTGAACTCTCCGGTGTAGATTGTATTCATATATGACGTGGCGGAGGTTCAGCGTCAACCGACAATGTATATTCTCGAAAATCCTTGATTTCAGGGCGAAGACACTCGCAACCTGAGTGCCGAGGCAGCCACTTAGGTGGTTTGCCCTTGACAAGAATCATTACGGTAGATTGTATTCAAAATCAAGAGCGATCCGATCCACCTTTCGGAATTGCCGCCAGATCACGCAAAAACAGGACCAGCGATGACCACGATGACGGTGACGAAAACGGTGATGGACACGATCGCCGCGATGACCCCGGCCGACAAGGCGGCGCTGCTGACGGGCCATGGCATGTGGCGTACACGTGCGCTGTCCGAACGCGGCGTTCCGGCCTTGCTGATGACCGACGGCGCCTATGGCGTGCGCTATTCCACCGAGCAGATCGACGATGCGCAGGAAGGCGGGCAGGATCTCGAACAGTTCCTTGCCGTGGTGAACACCCGCGCGCGCGACATGGAAGCCGCTTTCGGTACGACCCGACCGGCGACCTGCTTCCCCAACGGTTCGGCGATCGCGTGCAGCTGGGATGTCGACATGGCCCGCGCGCTGGGCGCGACGCTGGCGGCCGAATGCCGCGCGTTCGACGTCAACATCCTGCTCGGCCCCGGCATCAATACCCGCCGCACGCCGCTGGGCGGGCGCAGCTACGAATACTATTCGGAAGACCCCGTCGTCAGCGGCGATTTCGCCACCGGCGTCGTTTCGGGCCTGCAGGACAACGGCGTGGGCGCCTCGCTCAAGCACTTCGCCTGCAACAATTCCGAAGTTGAGCGCACCACGATGGATTCGGTGGTCGATCCGCGCGCGCTCCGCGAAATCTACCTGCTGGGCTTCGAGCGCGTCGTGCGCCGCGCGCAGCCGTGGACGGTCATGAGTTCGTACAATCGCCTCAACGGCGTGCAGACGTCTGCTGATCTCTGGTTGCTGACCGACCTGCTGCGTGACGAATGGGGCTTCGAAGGCGTCGTCGTTTCCGACTGGCACGGGATCAAGGACCGTCCCGCCTCGCTGCTGGCGGGCAATGACCTCGACATGCCCGAGAACGCCAGCCGGCACCGCGCGCTGCTCGCCGCGATCGAGGACGGCAGCCTGCCCGCCGAGGCGATCGACCGTGCCTGCGCCCGCGTGTTGCGACTGGTCGAGATGGCGACCGAAAAGGCCGGGCCGGTGACCCCCTTCGATCCCGATGCACACCACGAAGTCGCCCGCGCGATGGCGGCGGAATCGATCGTCCTGCTGCGCAATGAAGACGCCATGCTGCCGCTGCAGTGTGAAGGCCTGAGCCGGATCGCGGTGATCGGCGAGGGGGCTAAGCGGCCCGTCATCCAGGGTTCTGGCTCGGCGACCACCGCGCCGACCCGCGTCGACATTCCCTTCGACGAAATCGTGCGCATCGCTGGTGAGGGCGTGCAGGTCGATTTCCTGCGCGGCTACGATCACGACGGCGCCGAACTGGAAGCCCTGCGTGCCGAGGCGGTCGCGGGCGTTGCCGGGGTGGACGTTGCCGTCGTCTTCGTGACCACCGATTCGACCGAGGACGGCGAGGGCGCCGACCGCAAGGATCTGGCGCTCGCCGCCGGACACGATGCGCTGATCCAGGCGCTGGCGGATACCGGCGTGCCCGTGGTCGTCGTGCTCACCAACCCTGATGCCGTCGTCATGCCCTGGCTGGGTAATGTACACGCCGTGGTAGAAACTTTCTTCGCCGGGCAGGGCATGGGCGGCGCGCTGGCCGAGATTCTGTTCGGCCTGCGCAACCCCTGCGGGAAACTGACCGTCACCTTCCCGCAGCGCATGGAGGACATTCCCGGCTTCCTCACTTATCCGGGCGAGGGCGGGGTGCACCGCTATGTCGAGGGCATCTTCGTCGGTTACCGCCATTACGACCGCCGCAAGGTGGAACCGCTGTTCCCGTTCGGCTTCGGGCTCAGCTACACGCAGTTCGCCTATTCAGACCTCGTCGTCGAAACGCCGGTGCTGGATGCCGAAGAGGACCTTCATGTGCGTCTCAGCGTCACCAACACCGGCGCGGTCGCAGGCAAGGAGATCGTCCAGCTCTATCTCGGCTTCCCCGACAGCAAGGTTCATCGCGCCGACCGCGAACTGAGGGCCTTCGCCAAGGTCGCCCTGGCACCGGGCGAAACGCGCGAGGTTCGCCTGCGCGTCGCCGCGCGCGACTTGTGCTTCTTCGATCCGGAGCTGAACAAGTGGCGCCTCGAAGCGGGCCGCATCCGCGTCGAGGCGGGTGCATCCTCGCGCGATATTCGGGTGACCGGCGAGGCGGAAGTGGTGCTCCCGCATGTCTATCACCGCCCGCTGCGCATCGACAGCGAGCCCAAACACGTCCTCGCCAACCCGGTCGCGCGCCGCCATTTCGAGGCGTTTCTGGCCGAGAAACTGGACCTCACCCCCGACGCGGCGAAAGCGATGCTGGCCTATACCAGCACCTCGTTCTTCGGTATTCGCACGACGCTGAACTACTTCTTCCGGCAGGACCTGGACCGTGCGGAGATCGCGGAGATCGTCGCGCGCATCAACGCAGAGCCGGACATGGCCGCCCCCGCCGCCGAGCCGGTGAGCTGACGATGGCAGGCGCCCCAGTGAGCAGCGCGCCAGCGCTGGAAGTCGGCTTCGAAGACAGGATCGGCTTTGCGCCGACTCTGTTCTTTGCGGCACAGCATCTGCTGGCGCTGACCGGGGTATGGGTGTTTCCCTCCATCATCGGCACGATTTTGGGCCTGTCGCTGATCCAGACCAGCCACATCGTCCAGGCCTGCCTCTTCACCACCGGCGTCGTGACGCTGCTCCAGTCGGGGCGGATGTTGCGGCTGCCGGTGGTGCAGGGGCCGACCGGCGTGTTCCTGATGACGACGATCGCGGTCGCACAAGCTTACGGGCTCGATGCGGTGTATGGATCGATGCTGGCGGCGGCGTGCCTGTTCGCGCTGCTGGCGCTGCCGATACCGGGGCTGGACCTTATCGGCAGGCTGACGCGCAGTGCCGCCAACCCGATCGTCTATGCCATGCTGCTGGTCATCGTCGGCGTGCAGCTGTCGAGCGTCGGGCTGGCCAACTGGTTCGGTCCGGACCCCGCTGCGCCCCAACTGGTGTCGTTCCTGCTGGCGTCGTTTTCGGCGCTGACAGTGATCGCCTGCCTCGTGTTTGGCGGTCAGGGGCTGGTCAAGAAGGGCGGTCTCGTCATCGGTGTCGCTGCCGGATCGGCGGCGGCTGCGCTGATGGGGCAGTGGCAGCTTCCGGCGCTGGGCGAGGTCACGCCGCTGGGTCTGCCCGCCCTCGCGCCGTTCGGGCTGAAAGTGGTGCCCGCAGCTGTCTTCGTGATGGTCTTCGCGTTCCTTCACGCCTCGATAGAGACGGTGGGCATGTATTCCGTGCTGTGCAGCTGGGCGGGGCGCCCGCTGACGCGCGCAGTCGCCAACCAGGGGCTGTTCGTCGAGTATCTGGGCTGCGCGGCGGGCGCGCTGTTCGGCGGCCTGGGCACGACCTCCTATCCCGAGAACATCGCCATCATCCGCGTCTCGCGCGTGGGCAGCCGGTTCGTGACGATGACGGCGGGTGCGCTGGCGATCGCGCTGAGCATGCTGCCGCAACTGGCGCTCCTCATCGCAAGCATTCCCGCGCCCGTGATCGGTGCGGTCTCGACGATCCTGTTCGGCATTATCGCCGTCAACGGTATCCAGATGGCGCGCGAGATCGAGTGGGACGACCTCAACATCGCGGTCGCCGCGCCCGCCTTCATCCTCGCTTCGGGAGCCTTGTTCCTGCCCGACCCGGTAAAGGCGCGGCTGCCCGCCTACCTGCTGCCTCTGCTGTCGCAGCCGATGGTGATCGGTTCGATGCTGCTGATCGTGCTCAATCTGCTGGTCAACGACATCGTGCGACCGCTGATCGAGCGCGAAGCGCAGGGCGCTGCCTGACGAATAGGAAAAAGCCCGCGCGCCGCCAAGGCTGCACGGGCATTCGCCATCCCGCTACCGGCCGGCGCGCAACCGGTCTCGCGGGAGATGACGGGGCGAAGGTCTCCTCCCTCTTCGCCCCGTCATCGTTGCTTCACGCAGGCTCGTCGTAAGCGGCGTAGCTCATGCCGGTGATCCATTCGGGCACCGGTTCGTAGGCGATGTAATCCGCCTTGGCGCCGTTCATCGCGCCCATCAGCGCGACCCAGTTCAATGCTTCGTGACCGCCATGGCCGCCGCGTTCCTCGACTTCGTCGTACGTCAGCGCGCGCATGTAGCCGATATCGCCTTCCTCGAACTTCTCCAGCATCTCGCGGTCCCAGTGCTCGTTGAGCAGGGGGTGCTGGAAGCCGAGCGGCCACTGCATCTTGCCCATCATCTCGATCTCGTACTTGGCGAGATCCGAATAGAGGCCGGGATCGTCGACCAGGCTGCCCTTGCCCTCGGTCTGGTAGCGCTTCATGCGCTGCAGGAATTCATCGTCCTCGGGCGCGCCTTCGGTCCAGACCGGCGGCCAGTGCGAGAGACCGCCGGTGGCGAGCAGGAACACGCGGCGGTCGTCCGGCATCGCCTCGATCGCGGCGCGCACGGCAAGGCCAAGGTCGTAGGCGCGCCAGTACGGCATCAGCGGGGGCGAGAAGACGTTGATGTAGACCGGCACCACCGGCATGTCGAACGTGGGCTGGATGAAGCGCAGCGGCATCATCAGGTTGTTGCCGTATTCGATGGCGCCCATGCGCGCGGCCTCGAAGCCGCGGTGCACCAGCTCGCGCAGCAGATGCTCGCCCATCGCCGGGTCCGAGGGGATCGCGTGCTGTTCGTCGAAGCGCAGCGCTTCCATCATGTATTCCGCCGGACCGACGTGCGAATCCGCGATGCCGACGCCGAGCGAGGGCAGCAGGTTGCGGAAGTGGTTCTCGAAATGGTCGTCGAGGAAGGCAACGATCACATCGGGTTTGGCCGCCTCCAGGCGCTCGCGCAGGGTTTCGTGAATGGCCGTAAGCCGCGCGCGCTGGTCGGTGGGCGGGGCATCGGGCCAGCCGAGCGCCCCCGGCACGTGGGACATGCTGATACCACCAACGATTCTGGCCATATGAATTTTCCTCGGGATTTCGTGAACGGTTGAGCCTGGCGGTCGCCACACATCCGGAGCGATCGGCCGTTGCGGGGACAACCTTCCAGACAACGCGCGCGAGTGCAAGAATTTTATACAAACTACAATTGTTGCAGGATCGTCCGCCGGTAGCGGTGCTGACAGTTGCGTCAAATGACCTATTCCCGGGCTATCCGGCGTCGGATATCGCGATTTCCAGGGCGAAGATCGGCTCGGATTCGCATCCAATGCTGCGCACCGCGCTTTACGAAATATTGCAGAAAACATATATAATCATGGTGTTAACGGGAATTCCTGCAGTTCCATGATTTTCGGTTGACACCGATCTTTATTAGTAGATTGTATTCAGTGTGACGACGGCATTAAGGACCGGCAGGCAGGCCGCCTGCGCTGGCAACCTGCGTGCACGGTCACAGTCAGGACGATGGAGCCGCCTGCGGCTTCCGGGAAAAAAGCGAGCCGGGACCAGCCCGGACACATCAACATCTTCCGACCAACACGAGATCACGCGCTGCCAGCGCGTGTCAGGGAAAGCGGCTGCCGATCCGGCACCAACACGAGGGCTAATCGACAATGAATCGATCCAGGAATTTTCTGCTCGCGGCAAGTACATGCGCGCTCGCGCTGATGGGCTCGCAGGCGGCGTCCGCGCAATCGGCCGAAGCATCCGCCGACACCGGAACCGGCCTCGGCGACATCGTGGTGACCGCTGAGAAGCGTCCCACCCTGCTGCAGAAGACCCCGCTCGCGATCTCGGTCATCGATGCGGAGGCGATCAAGGCCAACGGCGTCGGCAACCTGCAGGATCTGGCGGGCGTGGCGCCGGGCTTCAACTTCTCCAACAACGGCGCGCAGACGATCCTGACCGTGCGCGGCGTCTCCAGCCGCGATACCAGCGAGATCGGCGATCCGGCCGTGGCGCTGAGCATCGACGGCATCTACTTCCAGCGCGCGCTGGGCCTCAACGCGACGATGTTCGACGTCGAGCGGATCGAGGTGCTGCGCGGACCGCAGGGCACGCTGCTGGGCCGCAACTCCACCGGCGGCTCGATCAACATCGTCTCGGCCAAGCCGGTCGACCACTTCGAGGCCAACGTCTCGGGCGAGATCGGCAACTACGACACGTTCATCACCCAGGGCATGGTGAACCTGCCGGTCACCGACACGCTGCAGGTGCGCGCCGCGTTCCAGACCCGCGACCACAGCGGCTACCGCAACAACCCGGTCGGCCGCGACGGCGACGACGAGCGCAGCAAGGCCGCGCGCCTGAGCGTGCTGTTCAAGCCGACCGACCGGCTCACCATCGACCTGATCGGCGAATATTCGCACCTTGGCGGCGTCGGCCCCGTGCGTCAGGGCATCACCCCGGTCACCGGCGCCGACGGCGAGCCGGACATCACGGTGAAGCCGCCGATCCCCGGCGACGGCAAGAGCTGGTCGCAGACCGATGGCGCCTACGTGAAGGGCGACACCTACTTCCTGCGCTGGAACGCGGATTACGATCTCGACTTCGCGACCGTCACCTACCTCGGCGGCTACCGCAACCTCGATTACACCCGCAACGCGCTCGACGAGCCGGTCTACGGCAGCAATCGCCAGAACATGACCTTCTTCCAGCACGAGAAGCCCGTGACCTGGAACCATGAAGTGCGCCTGACTTCGCAACTGGACGGGCCATTCCGCTTCCAGGTCGGCGGCTTCTACTTCCGCGAAAAGAACTCGGTCGACGCGCAGTTCCGCGACTATCCAGGCAAGAATGCCGTCATCGGCGATTACGTGCTGCTGGCGCGCTACTATTATCCCGACACTGTCACCACTTCGCGCGCGGTGTTCGGCCAGGCGGCCTACAAGCTCACCGACCAGCTCGAAGTCGAGGGGGGTATCCGCTACACCCATGACAAGAAGCATCGCTCCGGCTCGTACACCTCGACCGATGGCGATGCCTATCTCGAGACGGGCGCGATCAATTACGAGAGCGGCGACCAGTACGGCCGTTCGAGCGACAAGGTCACCACCTACCACGCCGGGCTGAACTACCAGTTCACGCCGCAGAACATGGCGTACTTCAAGTTCGACACCGGCTTCAAGTCGGGCGGCTTCACCGACAATTCGGCCTATGGTCCGGAAAAGATCACGTCCTACGAGATCGGCCTCAAGAACCGCTTCTTCGGCGGCACGTTGCAGGTCAACGTCGATGCGTTCTGGTACGATTACAAGGACCAGCAGGTCTCGCAGTTCATCATCCGCGACGACGGCTTCTCCTCGATCGACGTCTACAACGCGGGCAAGTCGCGCTACAAGGGCGTGGAAGCGGACGTGACCTGGCTGGCGACCCCGGCCGATCACTTCGATGCCTATGTCGCCTATGTCCACGCCGAGTACACCGACTTCGCGGTGGCGGACGGCGACGGCAATCTCCAGCTTGCCGGAAACGTGCCGCCACAGGCGCCGCGCTGGTCGGCGAACTTCGGGTACAGCCACGATTTCGACCTGGGCTTCGGCACGCTGACCGCACGGGCGCAGACGCACATCGAATCCAAGTCCTACTTCAGCTTCTACAACTGGGATTCGGAGAAGCAGAGCGGCTACACCAAGTCCGACCTGATGCTGACCTACAAGCCCGCCGACAAGGCATGGTCGGTGGAAGCTTATGTCCGCAATCTGGAGGACAAGCTGATCCTGACCGGCACCGGCCCGGCCAGCACGCAGATTGCCTATCAGTACGCCGCGCCGCGCACTTATGGGATCCGCGCCAGCTTCGACTTCTGAAGTCGAAAGTTCATTCTCATTCCCACCTCTAAGTCTTCAGGGGTGTGCCCCTGAAGATATTTTTTGGAGGATGCACTTCATTGAGGGCAGGTTGTTTTTAATGCCAATAAATTTGCGTTATGTTAAGGGTTTTATGATTAAGTACTTTTCATACATTAATAGGTTTCGCGATGTATCAAGATATACGAGATATATTGGCAAAAGATAACTGCTCGAACGTTGAGAAATAACGCTATGTCCTTGACGACACCTTGGAATGCCAATCCTGATCGTTACGATGGACACATGATCTACCGCCGGTGCGGGCGGTCCGGGCTGGATCTTCCGATTATTAGCTTGGGCTTATGGCAGAATTTCGGGGGAACCGATGTCTTCGAGACCTCCCGTGCCATGTTGCGGCGAGCCTTTGATCGAGGGGTAACCCATTTCGATCTCGCGAACAATTACGGCGTACCATACGGGTCTGCGGAAGAGAATTTCGGTCGCCTGCTTGCGTCTGATTTTGCCTCGCATCGTGATGAATTGATCATTTCAAGCAAGGCAGGCTGGGACATGTGGCCGGGACCATATGGCCAAGGTGGCGGGGGACGAAAGTATCTCATTGCTTCATGCGAACAGAGTTTGAAGCGCATGGGCCTGGACTATGTCGATATCTTTTATTCCCATCGGTTCGACCCGGATACGCCGCTGGAAGAAACGATGGGGGCGTTGGCTCACTTGCATCGACAGGGAAAGGCGCTTTACGTCGGAATATCGAGCTACACGGCCGAGCAAACAAAGGAGGCCGTGCGTATCCTCTCTGCCATGGGTGTTCATCTGGTCATACATCAGCCGAATTATTCTTTGCTGAACCGTTCGATTGAAACGGAACTGCAAGAGGTGCTTGGTGATGCGGGGATGGGGTGCATCGCTTTCTCTCCTCTCGCGCAAGGGTTGCTTA